>SKXZ01000236.1 GCA_007128145.1 Candidatus Nitricultor lacus
ACCTTGACAAATCTTGGTATAGAAGTTTCCGATGAAGAAGAGAAGGACAAAGAAACCATTGCTCCTCCCGGTACAGAGGGTCTGAAACTCGAAGGGATTAAGGGAATTGGTGTAGATGATCCTGTAAAGATGTACTTGAAGGAAATTGGCCAGGTTCCCCTTCTTACTCCTGAAGAAGAGGTTGAACTGGCAAAGAGGGTGGAAAAGGGAGATCCAGAGGGCAAAAAAAAGCTGATCGAAGCGAATCTCCGCTTGGTGGTGAGCATTGCCAAGCGGTACGTGGGCCGTGGCATGCTTTTTTTAGATCTTATCCAGGAAGGGAATCTGGGTCTCATACGAGCGGTGGAAAAATTTGACTACCGGAAAGGCTACAAATTTTCGACATACGCCACCTGGTGGATACGACAGGCGATAACAAGAGCCATTGCGGATCAAGCCCGTACAATCCGAATTCCCGTACACATGGTGGAAACTATCAATAAACTCATCCGAATATCCCGCCAGTTACTGCAGGAGTTGGGGAGAGAACCGCAACCCGAAGAAGTAGCTGAAAATATGGGTATTTCGGTGGAAAAAGTACGGGAAATTCTCAAAACCGCACAGGAGCCTCTTTCTTTAGAAACACCCATCGGAGAAGAAGAAGACAGTCATTTAGGTGACTTTATCGAGGACCATGGTGTTTTGGCTCCGCCAAAAGCAGCTTCCTTCACCCTGTTGAAAGAACAGCTCGAAGATGTCCTCAACACCTTAACTGACCGAGAACGTATGGTTTTAAAGCTGCGTTTTGGATTGCAGGACGGAAGACCCCATACGCTGGAGGAAGTTGGCCAGATATTCGGGGTTACTAGGGAAAGAATCCGCCAGATTGAGGCCAAGGCATTACGTAAGCTACGCCATCCGAACCGGAGCAAGAAATTGCGCGACTATCTTGACGAAGCCGAGTAATGTAGGTATAGTATGCTTGGTTTGTGAAAGTTCCTCGGTAGCTCAACGGTGGAGCATCCGGCTGTTAACCGGAGGGTTGCAGGTTCGAATCCTGCCCGGGGAGCCAGTCTATAATAATGGCTGGGGCTTTCCATGGAAAGTTCCAGCCATTTTTTTTATGGTAGTCAAGAGCCATATGGCATGGTATCTTAAAGACTTGAATCAGATTGAGATATTGTGAGGTTACTTTACATTGGAGGCAGCACTATGAAAATGTGGCCGGGACAACCCTATCCACTGGGAGCTGTATACGACGGTTCAGGAACAAATTTTTCCATTTTTTCAGAAGTTGCGGAAAGGGTGGAATTATGCCTTTTTGACGAAGAGGGAAATGAACAACGCATCGAATTGAGAGAAGTGACAGGAATGTGCTGGCACGGGTATTTTCCGGAAGTGGAGCCGGGTCAGCTCTACGGTTTTCGCGTTCATGGTCCCTGGAATCCCGAAGAAGGCCACCGCTGTAACCCTTCCAAGCTGTTGGTCGATCCTTATGCGAAAGCCATAGTCGGTGAGGTTCGGTGGGACGAAGCGGTATTTCCCTATTCTTTCCAGGATGGTCCTGAGGTCAAAAGTGAGAGCGACAGTGCACCGTTTGTTCCCCGCTGTGTTGTGCATCAGCCATTTTTTGACTGGAGTGGTGACCGTCGCTTGCAGTTACCTTTAACCCAAACAATTATTTATGAAACCCATGTGAAAGGATTCAGTATCCGTCATCCCGATATTCCATCCGAGTTGCGGGGTACGTATGCCGGGATCGGTCATCCGGTTTCTGTCGAATATTTCAAGCAACTTGGAGTAACTGCGGTGGAACTTATGCCGGTTCACCAGTTCATCCATGACAAACACCTGGTGGATAAGGGACTGAGGAATTACTGGGGGTACAATTCCGTGGGGTATTTTGCCCCTCACAACGAATATGCCGCTGATAAACGGCCGGGCGGAGCGGTAGCCGAGTTCAAGCAGATGGTCAAAGCGCTGCACCAGGCAGGTATCGAGGTTATACTCGATGTGGTATATAACCATACCGCAGAGGGAAACCATCTGGGTCCCATGCTCTATCTCAAGGGAATCGATAACGCCTATTATTACCGCCTGACAGAGGATAAGCGATATTACATGGATTACACAGGTACCGGTAACAGCCTGAATATGCGGCACCCGCATGTGCTCCAGCTTATTATGGATTCACTTCGTTATTGGATACTGGAAATGCACGTTGATGGGTTTCGGTTTGATCTTGCTTCCACGTTGGCCAGGGAACTGCACGATGTAGACAGGCTTTCCGCATTTTTCGATATTATTCAACAAGATCCGGTAATAAACCAGGTGAAAATCATTGCTGAACCCTGGGACGTTGGTGAGGGTGGATACCAGGTGGGGAATTTCCCCCCGGGATGGTCGGAGTGGAACGGAAAATATCGAGATTGTGTGCGGGATTTTTGGCGTAGCCAGGAACAAAGCCTGGGTGAGTTCGCTTACCGTTTTACCGGCAGCTCTGACCTTTACGAAGATACCTCTCGTTTGCCTTTTGCCAGCGTTAACTTCGTTACTGCTCACGATGGATTTACTCTTAACGATCTCGTATCCTACAACGAAAAACATAACGAAGCAAACGGTGAAGATAATAATGACGGGGAAAGTCACAACCGTTCCTGGAACTGCGGTGTTGAAGGTCCGACAGACGACCCTGAAATACTTACATTACGTGCCCGGCAAAAGCGGAATTTTCTCGCCACACTGTTTCTTTCCCAGGGAATTCCCATGCTCCTGGGTGGAGATGAGACAGGGAGAACACAACAGGGGAACAACAATTCATACTGTCAGGACAATGAAATATCCTGGTATGACTGGGAAAATATTGATAATGACTTACTCGAATTCTGCCGCAGCCTTATTCATTTTCGACATGAACACCCGGTATTCCGTCGTCGTCGCTGGTTCCAAGGGAGAGCGATACACGGCAGTGAAGTAAAGGATATTTCCTGGTTTAACCTGGAAGGGGAGGTAATGGCCGAAGAGCACTGGGGAGAGGGGTTTGCCAAGTCTCTTGGTATTTTTCTCAACGGTGAATACATTCCCAATCCCAATCCACGAGGAGATCCGGTTGCTGACGACAAGTTCTTCATAATCATAAACGCGCACCATGAGCCCCTTGAGTGCACTCTTCCTGGTTCAGAGTGGGTACAAAAGTGGAGAAAAGTGTTCGACACCGTTACGGGCTGGACAGACGAAGAAGAAGCGATCGGAGCCGGCGATACAATCGAGATTGGAGCCCGGTCTCTCCTGGTATTAAGCGATGCATCCTGATCCTGTTGCAACCTATCGCCTGCAGTTACGAAATGGTGTTGGTTTTGACCGGGCCGCGGCCGTGGTTCCGTATCTTGCCGCCCTTGGCATCAGCCATCTTTACCTCTCCCCGTATTTACAGGCGGTATCGGGAAGTACTCATGGATATGATGTGGTCGACCCGACCCGTGTAGATGAAGAACTGGGCGGCTCGAAGGGGCATGAGCGCTTATGTCGAGCTCTTGAAAATGCCGGCTTAGGCCAGGTACTTGATATTGTTCCAAATCATATGGCTATCGTTGGTCGCCAAAACCCATGGTGGTGGGATGTACTTGAGAATGGCCCTTCAAGCCTGTATGCGATGTTTTTCGACGTTGATTGGGAAGCTTCTGAAGAACGATGGCCGAATAAGGTCCTCCTTCCGGTATTGGGAGATCATTACGGCCGTGTCCTGGAGGCAAAAAAATTACGGATCAATCATGACGGCGGCATTTTTACACTTCATTATTATGATCACGTATTTCCGGTTGATCCATCGAGTATTGCAGAGGTATTAAAAAGGTCAGCAGATACGGCTGGTTCTGAATATCTTGGGTTTATTGCTGCTTCTTTCGCACGGTTGCCTGAGTCGACGGTTACAAGCCAGTGGGCGGTTCGTGAGCGCCATCGAGATAAAGTGGTAGTGCAAAAGCTTTTGCACCGTCTGTGTCATGAAGAGCCCGGTATTGCCGCTGCCATAGAAAAAGAGGTTGCGCGTGTCAATGAAAATCCTGATACGCTTGACGCCCTCATCGACAGCCAGAACTACCGGCTGGCTTTTTGGCGGACCGCCGGCCGTGACTTAGGGTACCGGCGGTTTTTTGACATCAATGACCTTGCCGGATTACGGGTTGAAGAAGAGGAAGTTTTTCAGGCGGTACATACACTACCGCTTTCCTGGGTACATAAAGGAACAGTTCATGGTTTACGTGTTGACCACCCGGATGGTTTACGGGACCCCGCGCAATACTTTCAGCGTCTGCATTATGCAACCCCTGAAGCATGGATAGTAGCGGAAAAAATTTTAAAGCCCGGAGAAAAAATACCGCAAGATTGGCCGATTGCAGGAACCACCGGGTATGATTTTCTCAACTTGGTTCAAGGCTTGTTTGTCGATCCTGCTGGCGAGGAAAAGATGACAAGTGCGTACAAAGGCTTTACCGGGGTGACAGTTGATTACGCTGTTCTCGTCCGGGATTGCAAACGCCAGGTTTTACAGGAATTGTTGGGTAGCGAGGTACGCAGGCTCACAGCGCTCTTTGTTGACATATGCGAAAGACACCGGCGATACCGTGATTATACCCGCCAGCAACTTCAGGAAGCCCTGATAGAGATGGCGGTGGCGTTTCCCGTCTATCGTACCTATGTCAGTGCGACCGCTGATGCTGTAACCGAGAAAGACATTCAATATGTAGCGGAATCAGCCGACTCAGCGTCAGACGAAAGAGAAGATCTGGATGCCGAGCTTTTTTGCTTTTTAAGGGATATTCTTCTTCTGCGTGTGGGTGGATTCCAGGAAAATGAACTTGCCATGCGGTTTCAACAGTTGACCGGACCTGCCATGGCCAAAGGTGTAGAGGACACCGCTTTTTATCGTTATAACCGAATGGTGAGCCTCAACGAGGTGGGTGGCTACCCTGCTCGTTTTGGCACTACGCCTGAAGAGTTTCATCAGTCATGTGCCGAAGCCTTTACCCATCATCCCATGGCATTGCTTGCCACCTCTACCCATGACACGAAAAGAAGTGAGGATGTTCGCTCAAGGCTTGCCGTACTTTCTGAAATTCCTGGGCGCTGGGAAAAGATAGTCCATCAATGGGCATCTCATAATGACCGCTACCGCTCTGGAAATCTTTTTGACCGGAATACGGAATACCTTTTTTACCAAACACTTATCGGTGCATGGCCGATTGATACCAAGCGCATGCTCGCATACATGGAAAAAGCGGTTCGGGAGAGCAAGCAACACACCTCATGGACTCGGCCCGATGAAACGTACGAGCAGTCTGTGCGTGATTTTGTATCAAACGTGATGCATGATGAAGAATTTCATAGAAAAGTGGAGGAGTTTGTAGCTTCTATAGCGCAGGCTGGATGGATAAACAGTCTTGCACAGACGCTCATCAAGTTTACGGCGCCTGGTGTTCCTGACATTTACCAGGGAACAGAATTGTGGGATTTGAGCCTCGTAGATCCCGACAATCGACGGCCGGTTGATTTTGAAAAACGTTCACGCTTGCTTGCTGAAATCAATTCCCTATCCTGTGAAGAAATATGGGAGAGGATGGAGGAGGGACATCCTAAGCTGTGGATAGTTTCCCAGGCCCTCGGGCTGAGACGCAGAAGACCGGATGTGTTCGGAGCGAAGGGAAGTTATGGTGCTCTCTCTGTTCATGGAGAAAAATCGAATCATATCGTAGCCTATGTTCGTGGAGAAAGGGCTGTCACGGTAGTTCCGAGGCTGGTGTTGGGATTAGGAAACGGGTGGAGTAATACCACACTTGAGTTACCCCAAGGACGATGGCGAAATATATTGACTGATGATGTTTTTGCTGGAAGTATACTGCAAGCGGAAGAAGTTTTCGCGCGGTTTCCGGTGGGATTACTGGAAAGAGAGGAGTAATGTGTATGGCTCGCTTGTGTGTATGGGCACCGGAAACTCAAATGGTTGAAATAATAATCGAGGATTCCGCTGCTGTTATGAAACAGGAAAATGATGGTTGGTGGTCGCTTGATTCACCTTTTTTAACCCATGGCACTGATTACGGGTTTCTTTTAGACGGAGAAGGTCCTTTTCCCGATCCTCGCTCTCCCTGGCAACCTGAAGGAGTTCACGGCCTTTCACGTTACGTGGATCATAGGCATTTCACATGGAAAGATTCCACCTGGAAAGCACCTCCTTTTTCTTCAGCATTGGTGTATGAACTTCACGTAGGAACTTTTACTCCACAAGGAACCTTTCTCTCGGCAATAGAAAAGCTTGACCACCTGGTTGAACTTGGGATTACTCATGTCGAACTCATGCCTGTAGCGGAATTTTCAGGTTCACGCGGTTGGGGATACGATGGAGTGGATTTGTATGCCCCACATCACGACTACGGAGGTCCCGAGGCACTCAAAAAGCTGGTTAACGCTTGCCACAACAAGGGTTTGGCCGTTTTGCTTGATGTTGTATACAATCACCTGGGGCCCGACGGAAACTACCTCGGTCGTTTTGGGCCCTATTTTACTGACCGATACGTCACTCCCTGGGGTGAAGCAGTGAACCTGGATGGTCCGGAAAGTGGGCCTGTACGGCGTTTTTTTATTGATAATGCTCTCATGTGGTTACGTGATTACCATATAGACGGCTTGAGAATCGATGCCGTACACGCCATTGTGGATACTTCTGCAATTCATTTTCTGGAACAACTCGCACAAGAAGTGAAAAACCTGGAAGCTCATCTTCGGCGCCATTTCGTGCTGATAGCCGAAAGCGACCTCAATGATCCCCGCGTAATCAGACCACCCCAGGTCGGGGGATACGGAATTCATGCCCAATGGAACGAGGATTTCCACCATTCTCTTCACGCGGTGCTTACCGGAGAACGCGATGGGTATTATCGTGATTTTGGGAAACTCCGGGATCTTGCCAAGGTGATGAAAAAAGGTTTTGTATATGACGGCTGTTATTCGATACATCGTCGCCGCAGGCACGGCCGGAAAGCCGAAGGAATATCCGGGTCACAATTCGTAGCATGTCTTCAAAACCACGACCAGGTTGGAAACCGTGCAAACGGGGAACGATCAAGCCATTTGCTGACACCTGGGCACTTAAAGATCGGAGCGGCCATTGTTTTAACCTCACCGTTTATACCCATGTGGTTTCAAGGCGAAGAATGGGCTGCTTCATCTCCTTTTTTGTATTTTACTGATCATCAGGACACAAAGCTTGCTGAAGCGGTAAGGAAGGGACGCCGTGAAGAATTCGCCGCTTTCGGCTGGGATCCGGAAAAAGTGCCTGATCCACAAAGTGAAGAAACCTTTCAGCGTTCCAAGCTTGTTTGGAACGAACTGAAGGAGAAACACCACGAGGAAATATGGCATTGGTACCGGGAGCTTATTGATTTACGATGCAGGGTTTCGGAGTTACAAAATGGTTCCCTCGACTCTGCCACTATAACATATGATGAGAAAGAACAGTGGTTTGCCATGGAGCGCGGAAGTATCATCGTGGTATGTAATTTTTCAGATACCGAGAAATGTATTCCCTGTTCCCGGTGTGCGAGAAAAAAACCGGTATTATTGTCTGACCCCGAAGTATTGGTGCAGGAAAGTGCTATCATCCTTCCGAGAATATCTGTTGCTATCCTGGAACAGAATATGAATTGAGGGTATTGCTGCAGCGACGGGGTTGGTAGTGCTGCTATAATGAATGAGGAGTATACAAGATCCCGCATAAAAAAGGAAAAGGGGGCATAGTTTGTGGAAGAACTTGTTTTTCATCACCGACCGGAACTTGAAGACGCGAGCCTTGTGGTTGGTTTTTCCGGATGGATGGACGGAGGAGACGTCTCTACCGGTACGGTAAGGTTTTTAGAGAAGAAGCTTGAAGCGGAAAAATTCGCCGAAATTGATCCCGAACATTTTTTCGTTTTCAATTTGTCCGGAACTATGGAGCAGGTA
>SKXZ01000051.1 GCA_007128145.1 Candidatus Nitricultor lacus
ATTCAGCATCCTGATTTTTCTATTTCGATACCGCACACATTTGTCGTTCGACCTCTTTTTGGATTCCGGCCAGCAAGCCTCACACCATAACCGCTTCATAGTTTATATGCAGGAATAGAATTCTATTGACAGTGTTTTGATATATTACTAATTTTATATTTACAGCAAAGAAGGTGAGTGACAGATATGAAGTGTAAGCTATATACGGTTTGTATGCCCGGTGTTTTTGTAGTGATCGTAACGATCTTTGCCATTCTCCTGGTTTTTCCGGCAATGGCGTATGGACGTGCAGAAGGTTCATGCATCACAATTTTGAATGAAGAAGGAGAGAAGGATATGGCTGAACTTCGAGAACGCTTGAGTGACCTCCAATACCGGGTTACCCAGGAAGACGCCACTGAACCTCCCTTTAACAATGAGTATTGGGATCATAAAGAGGAAGGTATATACGTCGATATAGTTTCCGGTGAGCCGCTCTTCAGCTCGGTGGATAAATACGATTCCGGTACCGGTTGGCCGAGCTTTACCCGGTCGATTCATGAAGAGAATATCGTTGAAAAAAAGGATACGAGTTACGGTACGGTGCGGACTGAGGTGAGGAGCAGGAAAGCGGACTCTCACCTTGGCCACGTATTCACGGATGGCCCTCCTCCTACGGGTTTGCGGTATTGCATCAATTCAGCGGCGCTGCGTTTCATCCCCAGGGAGAAACTTGAAGAAGAAGGGTATGGAGAGTATCTCAGCTTGTTTGAATAAGGTGGGAAGATACTCATGGGGCAGGGCTTATAAAAGCACTGCCCCGGCAAGAAAGCCACCCTGCACAGCATGTCAATGGTCTATTGGTTCAGTACAGTGCCTGTTTGATATCTTCAAGGGTAAGCTCAAGAGAAGCAAAAGAGATTGGAAACTCGGGTATTCCCATAGCATATGGGCCCAATTCATAGAGGTCAAAATATACGACCAGATTTCCGTTTTTCAGGTAAAAATTCTGGTTATCCGCAATTCCCTCAAATTCCTCAGCCGCGTCAGGGAAAAACCGTTCATCATCTTCCTGTAACTGATTCTTCACCTGGTTGTTCACAATTTCTCTTTGCTCATCATTCAGGATGTCGATTAACTGAAAGAGGTTACCGCTTTCCAAGTCGAGGTTGTAAGAGCGTAACACTGTCATTCCGTGAGCCCCGCCGGTAAATTGATAGTAAGTAACCGGTATACTCAGAATCCCTCCCTGGTTGAAGGTAATCTCGAATTCTGTATACGCTGAAAAGAGATGAGGTTCAAAATCGTACTCTTCGGCATCTTGTGCGTATTCAGGATACCCTGAGCGCACCTCTTCAACAAAAGAGGTGGCATCCTCATCGAACATGGTGTTAATGAGTTCCTGGATACCTTCATCGGCCATATTTCTGAGTACCGGTATTTCGAGTTCCACGATGATTTCCTCTGTTTGGTAGGAAACATTTCTGGTTTCGATTGTAACGGGATTATGTATTGTTTGAGTTTGCGCGGTAGCTATACAGGACACTGAAAGAAAGAAGAGAACAATAGATCCTATGCACAACAAACGAGAAAGGTATTTCATGGGAGCCTCCTTTTATCCATTGTAAAAGATATAATCGGCATGGAAGCGAAATTGTTGAGGGGTAATGTAGGGCCTTTATGAAATATATCGAGCATTTAGGGTTTTACGGTATCATTTTCCTTATCGATCAAGCCCTCCTCAACCAAATTCACAAACACATTCACCAGGGCGGGTTCGAACTGGGTACCGGCACAGCGTTTAAGTTCTTCCAGGGCTTCCTTTTTGGAAGAAGCATGTCGATAAGGTCTGGGATTTATCATAGCATCATAAGCATCTACGATTGAGCTTATACGGGAGAGAAGCGGGATATCGTCACCTGAGATTCCCCGTGGATATCCAGTACCGTCCCAGCGTTCGTGATGGGAAAGGATTTCTTCGGCCACGTGAGCAAGTTCATCGGTGGAACGTGCAATGCGGTAACCAGTTTCCGGGTGCTTACGTACCTCCACCCATTCTAGCGCGGTCAGGGGGCCGGTTTTACCCAGAATCTCTTCGGAGATAGTGATTTTTCCGATATCGTGCAGGGAAGCGAGGAGCGTGAGGCGGTCTAAGTCGGCCGAGGAGAGATTGAGGGTTTTTCCCATGATTCGAGCCATGTCTATAATGCGTTCGGCATGTTCTTCAGTTTCATGGCTTTTTTCCCGAAGCGTTTCCCGTAAAGCTGATAGCACAGCACTTCTCGCACTGCGGCTTTCGGCAAGCTTAGTCTGATACATGCGGTTTTCAGCTTCCCGGAAGAGTTGGCTGATATCTTCCTTGATCATGGCCTTCTCCGCTGTTCCCAAAGCAATGGATAGCGGGACGCTGTCTGTTTTAACGCGAGTACATTCGATGGTAATCCTGCGGCAGATGTTTTCCACCTCCTGCAAAGAGGTACGGGGGAGGAAGACAACAAATTCGTCGCCTCCCCACCGGGCAATAATGTCTTCCTTGCGGCACGCGTTTTTGAGGACTTCGGCTGCAATCTTAAGAAGCCGATCACCTGTGCGGTGTCCATATGCATCGTTGACAAGCTTCAGTCCATTCACATCAGCCATGATGATTCCGAGGGGGAGCTGGCGTTCGGTATCCAGGCGGTTCATTTCCTCTTCCAGGTAGACCCGGTTATACAGACCGGTGAGGGGGTCATGGAAAGAGAGATAGCGTATATGTTCCTCGCTTTTTTTCCGTTGCGTGATATCAGCGAAAGATCCCATGACATAAATAGGACTTCCCTCGGAATTTTTTACGAGATTCAGATTGAATGCAACGGAAAAATACGCACCGTCTTGTCTTCGTCTACTCAGTTCACCGGAGAAGGTGCCACCGTTTTTTACTTCTTCAAGTGCTTGTAACACCGTGCTTCGCTCATCCCAAAAATCCGCTATGTGTCTTCCAAGTATTTGCTCTTTGTTTGAATATTCCAGGAATCGTATTCCAGCAGGATTCAGATAGGTCAGGGTGCCATCGAGATTGCTTAACATAATTGCATCGATTGATGATTCAATGGAAGCATGCATGGCTTGAAGACGTTTGTGTATGATTCTTTCATCGGATTGGTCTCGAAAAACCAGGACAACTCCTAAAAGTTTTCCGTCTGGACTTCGTATGGGAGCACTGCTGTCTGCTATGGGATGTCTCATGCCATCACGGGAGATAAGAACGGTATTATGAGCCAAGTTTTTTACCTTGCCCTCTTCGAGAACCAGGGTAACAGGATTCTCGCATATGGCACCGGTTTTTTCGTTAACAATGTGGAACACTTCGCTGATCGAGAAGGCTTGCGCTTCCTCCGTGGTCCAACCCGTGAGCTCTTCTGCGACAGTATTTAAGCCGGTTACTCTTCCCTCTGCGTTGGTGGTGATAACCCCATCTCCAATAGAGTGCAGAGTTGCTGTCAGGTGTTCTTTGCTGACTCGAAGCTCATTCGTCCGGCTTTGCACTGTTTGTTCAAGGACTTGACGATGGTTATTTATAAAAGCGACGAGAATGGATAAAAGTGCTGAGATAAGCAAACCACCGAGAATTGTCAACCATCCTTCACGCATTGGATATAAGGTCGAAAATACAGGGCCGGGTCGACTGATAAAGAGAAAAACTTCACCGAAAGCGAACATGGGTGCTGCGAAGGTAAGAGGTTCATCAACCAGCGGGAATAAAAAACTTTCTGTCGATTCTGGATTTTCCGGGTTTGTGGATGCGAGAAAATATGGTGTCTTATTGTTTTGCAACTGGAAGAGGTAGTGAATAACAGCATTTTGTTCTATACCGGAAAGCATGCTTGTTCGGGTAAAAACATCATTGAGATCTAGCACAGCGAGGACAAAACCCTCTTGGGTTACCATGGATTCACTGGAAAATATGGGACGTACTACCAGAATGCCCCGCGAGGTTCCTGAATCGTGCACCAAATCGACAGGTTTGGTGGACGTGATCAATCCGCTTTTCTTGGCGTTTTCAAGTGATTGGTACCGTATGGGATCTGAACCAAGATCATGACCCAGGGACGAAATATTCCCCTCGAGAGGTTCGGTATAGAAAACAGGGTAATACGTTTCTCGATCAAAAGCAGGCATTTTCTTGCCTTCCGAATCCACTTCCCAAATGAGATAATCCCCAACTCCTTCTCTTCGGGCCATTTCTTCTATTCTTAAGCGTTCTTGCGTTGCAACAACCGGTACCCATTCCCATGCTTGCACAGAAGGTATATTTGCCAGGTAGCCCGCATAGGTATTGAATTCTTGACGGTCCACGTATACGCTTCCTTCGAAGAAACGGGCCAAGCCCTCCAATTGGTGGTCACGTAGGTCACGAAATGTATCCATCATGAGGGATGCGTTAACCAAGGCAAGACTCGAAAAGGTCTCCTGACGGCTCCGCTGTTCCCGCTCATGAATCACTGCACTCAAAAGCATGGTGCATGCTGTTCCCACTATGAGAACGATCAGGGCATCACAGTATCGAAAAAGAAAACGATTCCGCGCATGGATGGGTGTTGAAGCACGCTTGTGTAACAAAACAGCGCTCCCAAGAACAATCAAAATGAAAGCGACGGTGAAAGCGATGGTGATAAAAAGGTTGCGTGATAACTGTGCCCGCCAATGGCGATAAACCATATCCAAACCAAGGATTGTTATAACTTGGCCGCTTCGTGGATCGACCAGAGGAACAAAGGCACTTATACGTCTTTCCTGAGTAGCGTTTTTTTGATCAAGGATTATTGGTTGACCGGTGGAGAATGACTGCAACACTTCATCCGGTGCTTCAATGAAAACCTGGACGGGTACCGCTGAATCCCCCTCGTCGTATGGTTCTGAGTCAGCCATTATGAATACACGGCCGTTTGCGCCTTGCCCCAAAAGATATAAAGACTGGTAATGGGGAAAAACCTGGTGCGTGAGAATAAGCTGTTCCTTGATTCTGAAATAGATTGCTGTGTTGCGGTCTCTTTCGGTGTGGCCCAATTCGTTGAGCCGGTGATAATTCAGTGCCCGGGTAAAAAGCTTGGCTTGTTGAAGGAGATCCTTATGCATCAAGTGCTCGAAGTGACGTGCTTGAGCCCAGATAAACAGGAGGCCGGCGGCTACTACAAATACAAGTAACAACCATATTTTCCCCCACTTGAATTCTCCCTTGCTTTTTGAGGGAAGAGCGTGACTGCTTCTCATTGATTATATCCTTTGTAAAATATGGATAATTATACAATTTTTTCGAATCAGCCGCACGTGTGCAAGTTCGTACTTGATCTCAAAAAACCCTAGGGTGCTTATATTTTTTATCGGGTCTTTTTTCAGGAAACTGATCAGGCTCTTTTTATCCATTCAACCGTTTTCTTTTAAGTGCCGTTGCTTCAGCATCAACCTTCTTTTTCGAAGGGTCAAGAATAACCTTGTATGTCGCTTCTACCTCGTCCTCAAGTATTCTCCCCTCCAGGTAATCACGCAGGACCAATTGGGGGTCGCGTTCCGTGGGATCTCCATACCCACCTCCACCGGGTGTTTCAGCGACAAAGAGGTCATTTTTCACGAACTTGAGGCCTGATGATTTTGAAGGAAGAATTTTCATATCGGGTGTTCCGGGATTAAGGGAAAATCTGCCACATCGACCTTCCTTGCCCCCGAACAAACCCCAGGGTGGGATTTTCTGGCGGTCTCCATGAGAGGAAAATTCCACTTCCTCACCCAAGACCCGTATTGAGCGCCGGATACCCATCCCACCTCGAAAACGGCCCGCACCGCCTGAGCCATCGATCAATTCGTAACATTCGACCAGTAAAGGATATTCAGTTTCCAGGAATTCCACAGGGAGGTTGGAGGTATTGGTAATATGGACTTGTACTCCACTGAGTCCGTCTTTATGCGGCCGTGCTCCCATACCTCCACCCAATGCTTCCACGTAAACATAACGGCGATTCTCCTGCAAATGGTTTTTTCCGGAGAAAACCACAGCGGTACTTGCATCATTGCTGCCGGCAGTGATTTTTTCCGGAAGCGCCTTGGCAAAAGCTCCTAATATGGCGCCGCAGATGCGCTGGCAGGTATCGGTACGGGCTCCGACAGCTGCCGGTTCTCTGGGATTGACAATGGTCCCGGGAGGAGCGATGATTTTAATGGCACGGTGAAAACCCCCGTTGGGTGGAATAGTCGGATCTATGGTTGCTTTTACAGCATAGAAAACAGTTGCAAAGAGTGCACTCTCGACGACGTTGATTGCTCCTTCAACCTGGCTTCCGCTTCCTGAAAAATCAATTTCCAGGTCATCTCCTCTCACACGTATGGTAACGGTAATCGGAATTCTTTCTCTGGATACACCATCATCGTCCAAATAATCGGTGAAGCTGTACTCTCCGTCGGGTATTTTCTTCACTCCCGCACGCAGTTTGCGCTCACCATAATATAAGAGCTCGTCCAGGGACGATAGGAAAGTTTGTAAACCGTATCTCTCGCATATCTCGGTCAAACGACAGAGGCCAACCTTGTTGGTTGCGAATTGCCCCTGGAAGTCAATTTGCCTCTGTTCCGGCATGTGGCAGTTGAGCACGATCATTTTGAGAACATCTTCCCGCAGTTGTCCTTTTTCGACGATACGGAGAGGAGGGATGCGAATGCCCTCTTCAAAGATGCTGCGGGAATCTCCGGCAATACCCCCCGCTACCCGTCCACCGATATCAGAATGGTGGGCGATGTTACCGGCGAAAGCTGCGAGCTTCCCTTTATAGAAAAAGGGGCTTATTACTGTTATATCCGGCAAATGTGTACCTCCACCTGCATATGGATCATTTGCTACAAAGACATCACCTTCCCGAATTTCTTCGGGTGGATATAACTGCAATATTTTTTTTACCACTCCGAGCAAAGAGCCAAGGTGCAGAGGAATATGTTCGGCCTGGGCTATCGTTTCTCCCCGCTTGTCAAACAAGGCACTGGAACAATCATGGCGTTCCTTGATATTCGGAGAAAAAGCGCTTTTCACCAGCGTCGCCCCCATGGCTTCCGCGGTTGAAAAAAGAGCATTCCCGATTACTTCAACTGTAATAGGGTCTATGTTGTTTTTTTGTAGATGCACCTCAACCACCTGAAAAGGTATTTGTGATGACGATGTTTTCCTCATCATCTACCGTTGCTTCCTGTTCCGGAAGGAGCAGGATAGTGGAATCGAATTGTTCCACCACCCCTGGTCCGGAGAAATGATCCCTAGGAATCAGCATCTCCCGATGAAAAACCGGGCATTGCAAAAATCCTCTTTCGGAAAAAAACACTTTCCGCTCATCGAAAGGTTCGAGAGGTGAAGACCGCCTCCGCCGTGAGGATGCCTGATGGTGAATATTTTTTGAAACTTGACCGACAGCCCTCAATCGAAACGTCACAGCCTGGACAGGATGGTCTGCAATACAATATCCATAGTGAAGCTCGTGTGCGTGAAAAAATTCCTCAGTTATGTATTTCAAAGATGCTTTGTCAATAGCGCCGGAGGGAACATTGACCGGCAATTCGTAATTTTGACCGACATAGCGCATGTCGAGAAAGCGAAAGATTTCTCTGGCATCAGGTTGAATATTTTCATTGTCCAACCAATGTACGGCTTGTCTTTCCAATTCGGCGAAAATACGATTGAAATCGGTAAGATGTGAATCGGAGGTGTTTACAAGATGAGTATGTACAAAGTCCATGTTCATATCGGCTATGAGCAGACCCCAGGCAGTGAAATTTCCTGGAGTCCGGGGTATAAGAACTTTTTTCATTCCCAGGTTCCTTGAAATTTCACCACTGTGGAGTGGACCGGCTCCACCGAAACTCACGAGGATAAAATCTCTCGGATCAAAGCCGCGTTCCACGGAAACCACCCGAATTGCTCTTTCCATGTTGGCATTGACAATCTTTATGATACCTTCTGCTCCCTTGATTACATTCATTTTTAACGGTGAGGAGATTTTTTCCGCAATGGCATGGTAAGCTGCCCTGCTATCGATTTTCATATCTCCTCCTAAAAAATATTGTGGGTTAAGACGTTGGAGAACGAGGTTGGCATCAGTTACGGTTACTTCAGTTCCTCCCAGGCCGTATGCTACCGGTCCCGGAGAAGCTCCGGCACTCCGGGGGCCGACTTTCAACATACCACCTTCATCAATCCAGGCGATACTTCCCCCGCCTGCTCCTATGGTATGAATATCGATCATGGGGGTTTTTACCGGATGTCCACCCACGGTTTTTTCCGTAGAAAGCAATGGTTTGTTGTTATTCACAAGGGATACATCGCAGCTTGTCCCACCCATGTCAAAGGTAATAAAATTGTTGATACCGATTTTAGAGCACATATCGCACGCTCCGGCAACTCCTGCTGAAGGGCCGGAGAAAACTGTACGTACGGGAAGATTTCGAGCTGTTTCCGTGGATAGTATGCCACCGGAAGACTGGGTGATATAAGGTTTCACCCTTATACCGGTTGTCTTTATTTTTTCTGCAAAACGTTGAATGTAACGATTTATAACCGGTCCGAGAGACGCATTGATAGTGGTGGTACTCATACGTTCATATTCCCTGAACTCCGGGAGTACTTCGTGAGAAGTGCATATAAAAGCATGAGGGAAAACGGCGCGTATCATTTCAGCGCACACTCTTTCGTGTTCAGGGTAGAGGTAGGAGTGGAGAAGGCAGATGGCCACGGCTTCAACTCCACTTTTTTTCAGATCCTTGATAATAGTTTGTATTTCCTGAATGTTCAGTGGTGTGATTACTTCCCCCCTGGCATTTATCCTCTCCGTGACTTCCTTGCGGAAGTTACGGGGAACCAATTCAGGTGGCTTGTCAGCAAAATAATCATAGAGACTGGGTCTTTTCTGCCGGGCGATTTCCAGAAGATCTCTGAAGCCCTTTGTAGTGATCAGCTCTGTTTTTGCTCCCTTATTTTCGATCACGGTATTGGTAGCCACAGTTGTGCCGTGTCCGAGGTAGCTGATCTCGTGCGGTTTAATGGCAAAACGCTTTAATAGCTTTTTGATGCCGGTGAGTATGGCTTCTGACGGGTCAAGTGCGGTAGAGGGTATTTTTAACGCTTCAAGAGTTCCTTTCTTTTCATCGATGAGAGCAAAATCTGTAAATGTTCCTCCTACATCGATACCAAGCCGGTAACTCACTTCTTAGCCTCCAATAAGTGGCAGCAAATCAGGTGAAGTAGCGAGAGGCGAAAACCAGGATAGCGATAGCTGTTTTTCAGGATTCGGAATCTTTGTATCTATCAAAACCAGCCGGAGGTTGCAAACCCCGGCTGGTTTTGATTTTCCTGTTATGCTCACATTTAATCAAGTGCGTCCAAGAGTTCCTGATAGCGGGCGGCGATTTCCTCAGGCGTGTATTGAGCGGGCACCTGCTGTGCCACAAATTTCATCTCGTTCAGGATATCGGCACGCTCGACGCTGCGCAGGTGTGTGGGGTAAGTTACCTGTTCGGCGAAGCTCGCTTCCAGTATCGGGAAGTAGGGGTGAGCTTCGTAATAGGCGTCACTGGTCATTACACTCGCACGGTTTGCCGGTTGATAGGCAAGAGCAACGGAAATACAAATTTCAGGATCAAAGAGATAACGCAGTACCTTCATAACTGCTTCGGGGTTTTCGGTATCCGAGTTGACCATGTAGGGCCACCCGAAAGAGTTGACCCGGAAATCTTCCTCGGCTCCTTCCCGCGGCGGCTGCACCATCACTTCCCATTGTGTCGCATATTCCAGCACTTCCTGGGTGTAGGCGTAAATGTTGATCGCTTCGGGGTAGAAGGCCGCCCGCTCACCCATGAAAGCACCGCGGAAGTCCCCGGAGGCCCAGGCGTGTGCTTCGGGATCTTGCAGACCTTCATTGGCCAGCGTCTGGTAGAAGTCGATTAGAAAGATGCCGGCTTCTGAGTCAATGATCGGGGTACCGGTGTCCCTGAACTGGCCTCCCATGGACATGAAGGTCGCCATCATCCAGAAGGGCGGGTGGTGGGCACCTCCGGGTTGGGCGTAAGCATACTCATCACCGGTGAGCACGTCTGCCTGCAGGACCCTGCATGCCTCGAGAAGTTCTTCCCAGGTCTGTGGTTCTGTGAGGCCGGCTTCGGCGAGCCAATCCTTGCGGTACCCCATGAAAAAGGGGCCGGAGTGAACGTTGATACCGTAGATGCGGTCTTCGTAGGTGGTCATATCGAAGGCGATATCGTAAATGTCGGCAAAATCTTCCGGATCTTCCTCCGCCCAGGCTTCGATATGCTCGGTGATATCAAGCAGCGTCCCCCTCACCACCATGGTGGCGAGAAATTCACCGAATATCTGTACCACATCCGGCGCGACACCGACAGCGTGGTTTCTCATGAAGTCCACGTGAGACTCTTCCAGGGGAATGACATCAAACTCCACCCGGATGTCCGGATTTTCTGCATGAAATGTCTCGAACGCATCAGCCGGGATGAACTCCTCACGCCCGAACCACACCGTTACGGTTTGTTGAGCTCCGGCCAGCGCGGCGGGGAGCAAAAGCGCCACAATCATGAATACCAGTAAAAGCCTCTTCATAACCATCCTCCTTTTCTCAGATAATTCGAAATGCGTATGTTCCTTGAACACTTTCTTACTTAATCGCACCACTCACCAATCCGCTGGTTACTCTTTTCTGGAAAATTATATAGAATCCCAAAATCGGTGCGATAGTAAGAGCCGTGAAAGCTAACACCACCGGCCAGTCTTCAATACCCATGGCGTCCCTCAGCATGAAAAGTTGATACGGCAGGGTGCGCATACGGGTAGAGGTCGTGAGGGCAAGGACGAAAGGAAACTCGTTCCATGCTTCACGAAGTGACATAACCGATACCGTAATAATGGCAGGAATCGACATTGGAATCATGATGTAGCGTATCCGCTGCCATATAGAGGCCCCGTCGATAGAGGCGGCGTCCTCGAGCGCCGGCGGAACCCCTCGGAAAAACCCGGTGAGCACCATGGTGTTGAATGGGATCGCCGTGGCTGTGTAGGACACAATCAGCGCTGCATAAGAATCCAAAAGCCCTACCGTGGCCCACATCTGGAAAAGCGGGATGATCAGGCTTGCCCGTGGAATGATACGGGGAATCAGGATCAGCAGAAAGAGAACGGTGGAAAGGCGGAACTTGAATCGCGCGAAGCCATAGGCCGCAAGTATACTACAAGCCACTGCGATAAACGAGGATGTCAGTGCTAAAAAAGTGCTGTTGAACACGTAGGTGGAAAAGCCTCGTGAGGTCAGTACCACCTGGTAGGCGCGTATTTCCGGGTCGGGCGGAATGATCGATGGTGGTACCCGGTAGATATCAGCATAGGTCTTGAAGGAGGAGGACACTCCCCACAGCAGGGGGAATATCGTCCAGACCACCAAAATCACCAGGGGTATCCAGTAGAGTCTATCGCGTCCACGTTTCATAGCTTAAACCTCGCTTTTGAACACACGCAGGTAGAATACGCTCGTTATGATATTGAGTAACAGGATAACTGTCATGACCACCGCTCCATCGGAAAACCGCAGAAAGTCGAATCCCAACCGGTACATGTACAGCGCCAGTACCTCGGTAGCCCGCCCGGGACCTCCGGCGGTCAAGGGTAAGACGACATCAAACATGTTGAAACTTGCAAAAGTCAACCAAATCATGGAGATACCGATCATGGGTTTGATCAGCGGAATGATGATACGGAAAAGTATGGTGAGCTTGGAGGCCCCCTCGACCAAAGCCACCTCGAAAAGATCGGGATCAAGGGCCTGCATTCCGCCCAGCAGGATGAGGGTGGAGAAGGGTACGATAAACCAGGTATTGGCCAGAATGATGACCAGCATTGCCCAACTTGGTTCGCCGAGAAACTCAATACGCTCCAGGCCTAAAGTCACCAGAAATTGATTGACGAAACCCACCGTGCGGGAAAAGAGAAAGCGAAACATGATCGCTGTAGCGACACCGGAAACCAGGTAAGGCACCAAGGCTAATCCCCGGAAACTCCCCGCAAAAGTCCTGACTTTGTACAAACCCTGGGCAAAAGCAAAGGACAACAACAAACCCAAGCCAACACTGCCACCTACAAATATCAGCGAGCGTTGAAAAGAATGGATGAACCGTTCTTCACCAAACAGGTTGAAAAAATTTTCCAATCCGACAAAGGGTGTGTCCGGCAAAGCAAGATCAATGCGGAAGAATGACATGCCGATTCCATATAAGACTGAATACCAGAGAACACCAACCACAAAAAGCAGGGCAGGAAGGATTAACCAGTACGGAATGGTTTTTTTGATCCGTTTGTACCTGTTGAGCTTTTTGATATTAACCTCAATGGCCGTTGTTTCTGCCACTTGGAAGCCTCCTATGTAAATATGGAGCCAGCCGGGAAAAGATTTCCCGGCTGGCTGTTTTTTTCCTTCGTGAGATTCCTATACCTCAATCAAGCGCGTCCAAGAGTTTCTGGTACCTGGCAGCGATTTCTTCGGGCGTGTATTGGGCCGGTACCTGTTGGGCCACATATTTCATCTCATTCAGGATATCGGCGCGTTCAACACTACGCAGATGCACAGGATAGGGAATCTGTTGTCCGTGAGCTTCCTCCAAAATCGGGAAGTAGGGGTGCGCTTCATAATACGCTTCGCTGGTCAAGACACTTGCGCGGTTTGCGGGTTGATACCTGAGAGCGACATCGCTCACGATATCCGGATCAAAGAGATAACGCAGTACCTTCATAACTGCTTCGGGGTTTTCAGTGTCTGAGTTGACCATGTACGGCCACCCGAAGGTATTGACGACAAAATCATCCTCGGCGCCTGCCCGCGGTGGCTGTACCATCACTTCCCATTCTGTGGCATAATCCAGCACATCCTTTGTGTAAGCAAAAATGTTGATCGCTTCGGGGAAGAAGGCCGCCCGGTCACCCATGAAGGCACCACGAAAGTCCCCGGAAGCCCAGGCGTGTGCCTCGGGATCCTGCAGACCTTCATTGGCGAGCGTCTGGTAAAAGTCAATCAGCGCAATGCCGGCTTCTGAGTCGATAATCGGGGTGCCGGTATCCCTGAATTGACCGCCCATGGACATGAAGGTTGCTGTCATCCAGAAGGGCGGGTGGTGGGCGCCACCGGGCTGTGAATAAGCAAATTGGTCACCGGTAAGCACTTCCGCCTGCAGGACTCTGCATGCATCGAGAAGCTCCTCCCAGGTCTGGGGCTCAGCGAGGCCGGCTTCGGCGAGCCAGTCCTTGCGGTACCCCATATAGTAGGGAGCCGAATGGATGTTGATTCCATAAATACCATCTTCATAGGTAGTCAGAGTGAAAGCGATATCGTAAATGTCGGCAAAGTCCTCCGGATCTTCCTCCGCCCAGGCTTCGATATACTCGGTGATATCAAGCAGCGTTCCCCGCACCACCATGGTGGCGGTGAATTCGTGGAAGATCTGTACGATGTCCGGAGCTATACCGACTGCGTGGTTTCTCATGTAATCAACATGTGATTCTTCCAACGGAATAACATCAAATTCTACCCGGATGTCCGGATTTTCCGCATGAAATGTCTCAAACGCGTCGGCCGGTATGAATTCCTCACGCCCGAACCATACATTTACCGTTGTTTGGGCTCCAACCACTGCCGCGGGTAGCAAAAACGCCACGACCATGAATACTACTAAAATCTTCTTCATATCCTCAACCTCCTTTAATGATGATGATAAACATTAAGCTGTATAACAATTATAAAACACCTGGTGGGCTGCGTCAAGGAATAAAACACATTAATGATGTAATGAGAGGAGAAGAATAGTAAATATTAATATAATATAACTCATTATACGCATTAGAAAAAAATAATAAAGGTTAATATATTTACATTTATGTTTTATAAACGCATAACCCAAGTTAACCGTTTTAGAAATAATTACCTATGCGTATCTTGTACAAGTGGAAGTAAAAAAAACATAATAGCGCTTATATCACAAAGTGTTTTTATATCCCTTTAAATGGATCGATTGACATGAAATAGAAAAAATGTCAACACTCCCCGATTATTCCAAGAGAAGTAAGGGACAATGCACTGCTGCGATAAATGGTTGTGTTATGAGGCTGCGATGACAAGGTAAAAAGCTTTTTCTTTCCTTTATAAAAAATCACTTACTAACAGTATATCATATCTCCTCAATTGTATCTCTTTTACCAAAATTTAATGTTTTCTTGAGGGTTTCTTGAGGATAAACAAGTATCCTCAAGATAGACGATTTTTGCTGAGAAAGGAGATGTGACAATGAAATATTTCAGGTTAAGTTGTGTGGTTTTGTGTTTTGTTTTTTTCTTTATTGGATTGGGGGCACAAAGTGTACACGGATCGAATTTCACAGGAACGGGGTTCCCGGGTCAGGAAGAAGAATGGGAAGAAATGGAAAAGAGTTTGAGCGGCCGGGATTTCGTGGCTCTGGGTGAAATTGGTATAGTTTTCGGTTCCCTTCTCACCATGGATGGAGAATGGTTTGTGCAAACAGCGGATGAGCTGTATGAAATTCATCTAGGGGACCATGATCACCGGGAACGGACCGGCATTGCGCTTGAGGTTGGGAAAGAAGTTGTTGCCTGTGGCTACCTGTACGATGACGATATAGCTGTTGTTGCACTCTCGTATGCTGACAATACACTCAATTGTCCGCATACGACTGGGGAAATTGTTGCTGTAGGAAGGGTAGACATAATATCAGGGATACTGACTTATCGAAACGGAAACTTCTTCGTATGCCCAGTTGCCGAATCGAACGATATCCCCCTGGCAGGATACGATTGGCTGGAGGGAGGAGATCTCAAAAATTGGACTGGTGCATCCGTAGAGGCATTTTTGAATCGTACAGGAGATGATGCGGGGTTGTTTGCAATCTCCCTGACAGAGGGAACATTCCATTTTCGCACCGTAGAAGGCACACCTTTATGGGCCGGCCAGGGGCGAGGAGAGAGCCGTGAAGCCCTTCTTTTCCCTTATAATGGGCGCGATGTTCAGCAGCATCAGCAACTGTTGCAGCGGTATGAGCAACAATAAAGGAGTTGGTTGCCATGGGTAAAATTCATACAACACTGTCAATAATTGCAGCGATTGTTCTTATCATAATGTTTTCCACGCCGGTTTTTGCCTGTGAATTTTCCTTCAATTATCGGTCCATAGAAGCACCACTGGGAGTTACCGGATCAATTGGTATCAGGGTTATGAAGGATCATCATGATTGTTCTATGGACGGCATGGAATATGATTTTGGCTGGGAGAACGTACAGGTACTCAATACATCGCCCTGGGAGGAAATCGAATATAACCTTTTCGAAAAATGGTTTGAAATAGTTCTCAGTGAAAAAGGTGAAGGTTATTTTCTTATATCAAAAGATTGTACACAAGAAGGGTATGATGAAAAGCGCCTTCCCATAAATGTGATCGAAGGGGGAGATGAATGGAACGCTGCTCGGCAGTTTGAATATCCTTATGAAACAAGCTTAGCGCTTGAAGCAGTGAGTGGTTCCTATGAGATTGTCGGAAACACGGTGTTCGTGGAAGATGAAAAAGTTCTTTTACCGGAGTCTTTTACAATCCCTCCATCACTTCTTGAAAACAAGGAACCTATTGTTGTGTTTTTCACCCGCGATGCGAATTCGCACGCTGTGCTTATTGCCGGTGAAAATGTTTTTCTCCGCTTTGACCGGTAAACAGATCAAGGGATAAGAAAGGATAAAAAATGAAGAATCGGTGGGGTATGGTGCTGTGTATGTTCATGGTAATGATCGCAGGGAGTCTTTTCATTGCAATTCCTGCCTATGCGGGTTTTGGCCAGGGAAACGGATTTGGAGCCGACTCGTTGAGCGAAGGCTTTCCAGCAGAACCAGAAGGATCCCGCTATTTCATTCATGATACATTCGAAAAATTCGTTCTGGTGGCCGTATTCAGTGGAATCGCGGTAATTCTCCTGCTCAAAAAACGATCACTGCGAAAGCCTTTTCTTGTTGCCGCCGTTGTGATCCTGGGATTTGTTGCAGGGGGTTTTCTCTGCCCCTTTATGTCGGTCCAGAATATTTTTCTCCGGTTTCAGACGGGATATCTCCTCTTGTTTCTTGTTCCGAGCGTACTTGCAATCGCTTTGGGGCGGGTGTACTGCGGGTTTGTTTGTCCCTTCGGGGCGATACAGGAATTGCTCCATATACCGACATATCGATTTAACATACCACACTGGTTACTCACCATACTGCAAAAAATAAAATACGTTGTATTGGGATACCTGGTTGTGAGATACCTGGTGACGAATGTCCCGGTACTCTCCGGGCTAACTCCATTCAATGCGCTCTTTTCCTTCGGAGGAACAATGCCTGCCCTGGTGTTGACCGGGATCACCGCTTCAATTTCGCTTATTGTTTTCCGGCCGTTTTGTCAGATTGTCTGCCCCTTGGGCGCCTGGCTTGGTATCTGTTCCCTGTTGAGCAGGAAAAACATGGTGCCCGCAGGATGTAAACAATGTGACTTGTGTGCTCCAAAATGCGGGGTACAGGGTATTTCCAGGGGAAATATTCGAAAAATGGAATGTATTGCGTGCGGACAATGTGTGGATCATTGTCCTCTTACCCGAAAAAAGAAATATATGAACAATACAGCAAAGAAAATCAAGGCCGCCTGATGGTACCTCCGCGCCGCTTGCGCTGCCAGCGGTGTATGTGTATGCTTACAGCATGGTGAAAGTGACTTCACATCTTTCTATCAAAGAAAACGAAATTGAAGAAAGGTTTATCCGCTCCTCCGGGCCGGGGGGTCAAAACGTGAACAAAGTTGCCACTGCGGTTCAGCTTCGGTTTGATGTGAAACATTCAACATCTTTACCACAACCAATCAAAGAACGTCTGTTACGACATGCAAAAAATCACCTTTCTGGTGAAGGAATTCTTATTATCGAAGCTCGCCGTTTCAGAACGCAAGCCGAAAATCGCAGGGATGCCCGTCGCCGACTTGCTTTTCTGATTCTTCAGGCAATGGAGGTTAAAAAGAAGCGACGCCCCACCAAACCTAAACCTGCGGTTAATATTAACCGGCTCGAAAGCAAGCGCCACCATGGTCAGAAGAAGAGATTGCGGCAGAAGATTCGTGGCATTGATGAGTAAACATTCAGCAAGCCAATTTCATGGTATCATAGAAACAGTAAGAGACTGCATTTAGAAAGGAGGAAATTCTTATGGCAAAAAAAGTTGATTTAGCGGCTGCGTTGCGAATCATCGAAGCAGCCCGGAAAAAAGCAGAAGAAATCGGTGTTCCCATGGACATAGCCGTGGTGGACGAAGGCTGTAATCTGGTTGCGTTTCAAAGAATGGATGGCGCGCTCCTGGGGGCGATTGATATCGCTTTGAACAAGGCCTATACGGCGTGTAGTTTACAAACAGAAACACGAGACCTTGCAAAAATCAGCCAACCGGGCCAACCGGTGTTTGGAGTTCACATGAGTAACCAGGGAAGGATTATCATTTTCGGAGGTGGAGTTCCCTTAAAGGATGGAGAAAATGTGGTTGGTGGTGTTGGTGTCAGCAGCGGCACGGTGGAAGAGGATCAAGTAGTTGCTGAAGCCGGAGTAGCCGCTTTTTGATTACTTCTTTCAACGTAAGGAACCGGAGGGTTATGGCAAAGCTATTACATAGCACTCCAAAATTTCCCTTCGGTGCGGGCCAGAACAGGAGACCGACCTCAGCTTTAGTTTCCCTCATCCACACATCCATGCTTTTTTATATTTTTCGACGCAAATGTGGATCTTCATGCAGGGCATGTACCTGGTTGAGGAAATAACGGATATTTTCGTAAGAAACATCCGGGGGGATGTGGTGGTCGCAGTTCACGAAATACCCGCTCTCCCCGACCAGGTATTTCACCTTTTCCACTTCCTGGTCGATTTCAGCTTTCCCAAGGGCCAAATTCCTTTTATCTACTCCTCCCACGATGATCAAATTTTTCCCGTATTGTTTGCGCAGGCGCACCGGGTCCATGTTGCTTGCAATTTCAAAGGGATATTGTGCGTTTATGCCACAATCGAGCCAGATGGGTATCAATTCCTCGGTATTTCCGTCACTGTCCAAAATCAAAGCAGCTACCCCGTTTTCCAACAGGAGATCAACCACCTTGCGGTAGTGGGGAACCATGGACCGCTTCACGAAAGCAGGGGATACGAGGGGTCCCTTGTTGTAACACATATCCTCCCAAAGCCAAACCCAGTCGAGGTTGATACCTGCGGCAAATACCTTTTGCAGCATTTCACAGGATACGTGACATTGCCATTCGATCATTTCTTCCACCAGGGAAGGATTGTCATAGATGGCTATACTGATGTTTTCGAGACCCATGTAGTTACGGGGCATGCCGAAGAGAGACAAAGCCATCATCCCCAGGGGGAAATCTCGTTTTTCCCAGCTTTGGCCTTCCTGGCCATCACGAATCGGCCACTGGATTTGCTTGTCGGTTATAGTATCCCATCCTGCCGGCCAGCGTCCGGAAGATTCAGGATCAAGCCTTTTTTTGTAGATTTCCCAACTTGCATGGTCTTTTACGGGATATTCCAGGTATTGGGGCATTTTTTCCGGATCATCTTTCATTACCCGAACAATAGCTCCATCATAATCCACTTTCACAATATGTTCTTCCTCTTTTTGTAGAACCTTTACCTCAAACATGGGGTCAAGTGGTGGAACCCATGGTGGGTTGTTGCATGGGCCCATTCCCCGGATAGCGGCATTGGGCCAAATAGTTTCGTTTTGATTTTGATACCCGAGGAGATGGTGATTGACTTCCTTTTTATTTTGTAGGTTTTTCACCGGCATCCCCTCACCTGTCCATCGCCTGAACGTTTCATTCCATGAGTCGATTCCCCAGAAAAAGGGGTCGTTCTCGCTTTCAAACCGGCAAATCGCCAGAAACCTTTCTCTCGCTGTCATAGTGAGCCTTCACCTTTCTTGGGTAATGTGGTCTCAATAGTGTACCACTATCTGGTTAAAAACATTTCCCAGGGAGAAATGTGGATGTAATAATTACCTGTAGGTATCCGGGTAATAGAAAAAGGAAGCCTTTCTGGAAATACAGTCTCCGCCCGGTTGTATAGTAAAAACCGGGCGGAGGTAAGAGCTACGCCTGTGCTTCATCTTTTGCCGCTATGGCCAGTGCCCCTCCTACCAGCAACAGTATTCCCGGTACAATAAAGCCACCCAGGAAGAAGATAAATCCGAGGATGCCGGCAACGAGCATCAGGATTCCTGCTATTTTGCTGTTTTTATTCACCATGGTTGCACCAACTAACCCTACGATTGAAAAGATCAGACCGCCAATTCCGGTTCCGATGGCTATTCGACCGACTGCCTGGGCTACCTCCTCGAACTCTTCAGGAAGTTCACCATTTCCCGTTACAGCCCGGGTAGCCATATCAACGACGGAGCCAGCTCCGATCGCAAAAATTGCGATAACTATTCCGAGAATTCCACCGATAATCCCAAGCACCATTCCGGCTTTTTTCATTTATCCCACCCCCAAAACATATTATGATAAAAATTTTACCTTAAATATCCTAAGCAATCAATGTTGCGAATTGAATGAAGTAATGAATTGAATGAGTGAGGGATAGCCATGGGGGAGATAATAAAGAAAAAACGTAAAAGAAAAAACGTAAAAAAGAAGCTCCATCGAGCTAAATATTTCTGAGCATACTGACGCTATCCGGAGCAATCACTTAATAAGACCCAATAATACTAACTCTTGGTTGTACACCGCAAGCCTTTTCCATTAGATAAAGAGAGAGATGAAGCAAACACTTACCTGGAGAAAATCAGAAAGCTATCATTGCCTATCTTCTAAGGCAGGCTGACTCACTCACTGCAGTTTGAATTTTCCCTAATCTTTCCTTATAATCAATAATGGAATTTTTTATTCTCTAGTATTTTTACACCAGCAATGGCATTTGACCATCTTACTTCTGACCTCTCGCTTCTTACCGTACTTAGAAAGGAGTCATACAGTGGATGGACTCGATACCCTTCGTCAAAATGATGAAGGAAGAAAAAGAGTTGTTATTGAAGACATTCGCCCCCGGGTGGATGGCGGAGATTTCGCAGTAAAGAGAGTTGCAGGTGATGAGGTGTTGGTTACAACCGACCTGTATGCCGACGGCCATGACAGTGTAGCGGGAGTTGTCCTGTATCGGAAAGAAAACGATACGGAGTGGTGGGAGGTGCCGCTTATCCCCCTTGTGAATGATCGATGGGAGGGCCGTTTTCCCGTGGAAGAGCCCGGTGAGTATTTTTTTACCGTGAGCGGATGGGTGGACCATTTTCAAACGTGGAAAAAAGATTTACAGAAAAAGTATCAAGCCGGCCAGGACGTGAAAAGCGAGCTGTCGGTTGGTGCCGGGTACATCATGGCTACCGCATCCCGTGCGACGGGAAGCGAAAAAACGGTCTTACTGAATACAGCCGAGATTTTGGAAGAAAAAAAGAATGTTGAAAAGGCAGTAGAAAGGGCGTTGGAGGATGAACTTTCTCTTATCATGAGCCGTTATCCTGACCGGCGGTGGGCAACCGTGGGTTCACCACCACATCGGGTGTACGTTGATAGAAAGAAAGCCTCTTTCAGTACATGGTATGAGCTGTTTCCACGCTCCTGGAGTGAAAAACCCGGGGACCATGGAACATTTCGGGATGTTGAACGTTTGCTTCCAGAGATTGCCCGCATGGGGTTTGATGTTTTATATTTCCCGCCCATACATCCTATCGGAACGACCAACCGTAAAGGGCAGAACAACTCTCCGCATGCGCAGAAAGGAGACCCGGGGTGCCCGTGGGCTATCGGTTCTCCCGATGGAGGTCATGGCGCTATTCATCCTGAGCTTGGAACTTTCGATGACTTCCGCTCCCTGCTTGAGAAGGCCCGCAATGTGGGAATTGAAGTGGCACTGGATTTGGCTTTTCAATGTTCTCCTGACCATCCCTATCTGGTTGAGCATCCAGAATGGTTCAAGTGGCGCCCCGATGGAACGATACAGTATGCCGAAAACCCTCCCAAGAAATACGAGGACGTCGTCCCGATAAACTTCGACTGTGAAAACTGGCACGAGCTCTGGCTGGAACTCAAAAGAGTCGTACTCTTTTGGATAGAACAGGGAGTGACAATATTCAGGGTGGATAACCCTCACACAAAACCCTTTCTCTTTTGGGATTGGCTTATAAACGAGGTGAAAAAAGATCACCCCGAAGCCCTTTTTCTTTCCGAAGCCTTTACCCGGCCCAAAATTATGTACCGCTTGGCTAAACTGGGGTTTTCTCAATCGTATACCTATTTTACCTGGCGTAACTCAAAAAAGGAGTTTATCGATTATTTGACAGAACTTACCCGGACTCCGGTAAGGGAATTTTTCCGCCCGAATTTCTGGCCTAACACACCTGACATTCTCCCTCAACATCTTCAGTTCGGAGGGCGTGCTGCATTCCCGGCACGGCTGGTTTTAGCCGCTACCTTATCATCCAATTACGGTATTTATGGACCGGTTTTTGAGCTCTTGGAAAACCGGGCGGTACCAGGCAAGGAAGAATATCAGAATTCAGAAAAGTACCAGATACAACAGTGGAACTGGGATGCTCCCGGCAACCTGAAGGAATTCATTGCCCTCGTTAATAAAATCCGCCGGGAGAACCCGGCATTGCAAGAGACGAACAACATCACTTTCCTGGAAATAGACAATGATTTTCTCCTCTGTTACGTGAAAGGAAACCCGACACGTTCCAACTTGGTGATAACAGCGGTGAATCTTGATTTCCACCGTACCCAGTCAGGCTGGGTCCGCTTACCCCTGGAACGTCTCGGCATCGATCCGGAACAGCCTTTCCTGGTCCATGACCTTTTAAGCGATGCCCGCTACATTTGGCAGGGAGAATGGAACTACATAGAACTCAATCCGGAATTACAAAGTGCACACATATTTCAAGTGTACCATCGTATGCGCAGAGAAGAAGACTTTGACTATTTCATGTAATTGGATCTGTTTTTTTGTATCGCTTGTAAGGAAGATGAAACCGCATGAATAGAAGCTTTGATTTACAGATGAAGCGGGGGTGTAGTGAGAGTTGATTGAAGCTACAAGTTCTTCTGAGAGTTACCCTTTATGGTACAAGGACGCAATAATATACGAACTACCGGTGAAATCATTTCGGGACAGCAACGCAGACGGCATTGGTGATTTCCGCGGTCTGGTGGAGAAACTCGGCTACCTGGAAGATTTGGGGGTGACCGCGATATGGCTCCTGCCGTTTTACCCGTCTCCCCAAAAGGACGACGGTTATGATATATCCGATTATACCCGTATCAATCCGGATTTTGGAACCTTACGCGATTTCCGCACTTTTTTGAGAGAAGCACACAAGCGCGGAATCAGGGTTATAACCGAGCTTGTCATCAACCACACGTCTGATCAGCATGCCTGGTTCCAGCGTTCACGCAACGCTCCTCCCGGTTCCTCGTGGAGGAAGTTTTACGTATGGAGCGATACACCTGAGAAATACCAGGATGCGCGCATCATTTTCAAAGACTTCGAAACCTCCAACTGGACGTGGGACCCGGTGGCGCGCGCTTACTACTGGCATCGTTTTTACTCACATCAGCCTGATCTCAACTTCGACCACCCTCCCGTTCAGAAAGCGTTATTGCGGGTTCTTGATTTTTGGTTGGGAATGGGAGTGGATGGTTTGCGCCTGGATGCCGTACCGTATCTCTACGAGAGGGAAGGGACAAACTGTGAAAACCTTCCGGAAACCCATGCTTTCTTGAAAAAACTACGTGCCTATGTCGACGAGAAATATCCCAACCGGATGCTGCTTGCTGAAGCAAACCAGTGGCCGGAGGATTCCTCGGCGTACTTCGGGAATGGGGATGAATGCCACATGGCGTTTCATTTTCCGGTTATGCCGAGGTTGTTTATGGCATTGCGCATGGAGGACCGGTTTCCCATCGTGGATATCATGGACCAAACCCCCTCCATTCCCGATACCTGCCAGTGGGCAATGTTTTTGCGCAATCATGATGAATTGACACTTGAGATGGTAACTGACGAAGAACGCGACTACATGTACCAGGTGTATGCTCGGGACAGAAGGGCGCGGATCAACCTGGGAATACGCCGCAGGTTAGCTCCGCTGCTTGAAAATAACCGCCGGAAAATCGAGCTTATGAACTTTTTACTCTTTTCACTTCCCGGTACACCGGTTATTTACTATGCGGACGAAATCGGCATGGGTGATAATTATTACCTCGGAGACAGAAACGGTGTGCGTACTCCCATGCAGTGGAGCCCGGACCGTAATGCCGGTTTCTCATCCGCCAATCCTCAACAACTCTACCTTCCGGTAATTATTGATCCGGAATACCGTTTTGAGACGGTAAACGTGGAAAACCAGGAACGCAATCTCTCTTCGCTGTTGTGGTGGATGAAGCGGGTTATAGCGATGCGGAAACGCTTCACCAGTATAGGCCGGGGAGATTTACAGATATTGTATCCGGACAATCCCAAGGTGATGGCCTTTACCCGAACCTGGAAAGAAGAAACGGTACTGGTGGTGGCGAACCTGTCACGTTTTTGCCAATTGGTGAAACTTCCCCTCTCTCACCTTGCGGGCATGGTTCCCCAGGAAGCGTTCAGTCAGAACCGTTTTCCTGTCATATCGGAAGAACCATATAATCTAATTTTGGGACCCTACGACCATTACTGGTTTTCGCTTGAACGGGAAGAGAAACCCTTGGTGGAGATCCTCTCCGAAACAGCGCCACCTGCCCACACCGTACGCCGGGATTGGAAAAATGTTCTGGAGGGACGCACACGGGAATGGCTGGAACGTAAAACCCTTCCTCAATATTTGAAACGTAGTCGATGGTTTGCCGGAAAGAACCGGACCA
>SKXZ01000033.1 GCA_007128145.1 Candidatus Nitricultor lacus
ACCCATTCGGCAACATTTTCAAAAGAAGGGTCCCGCAACCAATACCACCCGTGAATAGAGGTCCCTCCGGAATAAAAACTGCTGGCCGTAAAACAGGGTAATTCATCACTGAAACACGGAATCCCAGCCAGAACAACACCAAGCATTGTAAGAACACCCATAATCAAAAATAATTTTTTCATTACACTCCCTCCTTTGTTCAAACAACCATTTTTCATAAAATTATTTCTTTACTATATTTTAATTTATATAGCTTATATTTTACTACATAAAAATATAATAAGGATGAGTGTCAATAATATTTTTTCTTATATATCACCTGTTTCAAGAAGCAGGAAATGACGTGGGATGAATGTCTCAGGAAGCTGAGAATAATAAGCAATAGAAAAGTCCACTATCCGAGCTTCTTTCCCATTGAACGAAGACTGAAAAATTTCAACCCTTCCCAAGCGGAAAAATAAAAACCCCCCTCAAAAATCGAGGGGGGGAATTTTCGTCATTATTCAAATGGTTGGATGAATATAATCAGGCTTTTCCTGCACTATCCAACAGATCACATTTTGCGATATACATTTCCTTAAGCGCTTCACGAGCAGGACCCAGATACTTGCGAGGGTCGAACTCCTGCGGATTTTCAGTCAAGTACTTGCGTATCATTGCGGTCATAACCAAACGGCCGTCAGAGTCGATATTCACTTTGCAAACCGCGGATTGTACCGCACGTTGTATTTGATCTTCCGGGACTCCGGCGGTATCATCGAGCTTGCCGCCGTACTGGTTGATAATATCTACATACTTATGAAGAACTGAGGATGCTCCATGAAGAACAATGGGAAAACCGGGAAGCCTATTTTCAATTTCTTCAAGGATATCGAAACGAAGCGGTGGCGGTGTTTCTCCCGGTTTTATCTTGAATTTATAAGCCCCGTGAGAAGTACCGATGGATATCGCCAAACAGTCCACCCCGGTGCGACTCACAAAGTCTTCCACTTCCTCGGGTTTTGTATAGTGACTCACTTCATGAGAAACATGCTCCTCGATTCCAGCAAGCACTCCCAATTCACCTTCCACGGTGACATCGCGCTCATGAGCATACTCTACTACCTTGCGGGTAACCTCGATGTTTTCTTCATACTGAAGGCTTGAGCCATCGATCATCACGTTGGAAAAACCATAATCCACGCAACTTTTGGCTAATTCATATGAATCACCGTGATCCAGGTTGAGAGCAATGGGTATCTGGCTTCCCATTTCACGGGCCATTTCAACTGCTCCAGGCACCATATAGCGTAAAAGCGTCTGGTTGGCATACTTGCGGGCTCCCTTGGAAATTTGCAGTATTACCGGGGAATTCGACTCCACACAACCCATGATGATAGCCTGCAATTGCTCCATGTTATTAAAATTATAGGCGGGGACTGCGTATCCCCCGTCCATGGCTTTTTTAAACAACTCTTTCGTGTTCACCAAACCCAGTTCTCTGTAACCGACTGCCATGTTTTTCCTCCTCTGCCATTGATTTACCACATAAATTCCGGTTTTCAATTATACCACAGGAAATGAATATTGTTATAATGAACATTAACTGACACGTGGCAGAATCGGAAAAGTTGGGATAAAAGGCTGGTTGAATTCAGCAAAGGCACAGAGGTGTAACGCGTGGACAATGCACATAAAAGTATTCTTATCTGGGGAGCGGGTAAAATAGGCCGTGGTTTTTTAGCCGATCTATTCGATGGTGCAGGCTGGGAAATCACCTTCCTTGATTCGAACTCCTCTCTCGTTGCTAATCTCAAGCAGAAAAAAGAATATACGCTCTCCCACTTCCACCCTGATGGGAATTGTGAGGTAAAAACAATAAGAAATTTTCTTGCACTTGATCTCTCACAAGAAAACGAAGTTCTTAAAGCTTTGCAAAGGGCGAACCTGGTAGCACTCTCTGTATTTCCACAAGCCTATCGCCAGGTAGCTTCAATCCTGAACCGTCTCCTGGAAATACCTACCTCACGTACCGAACCTCTGAATATCATCTTGTGTGCGAACATTCCCTCTCCTGCTGAAATTTTATACCGAGAACTCTCACATCATAAAAAAGGAAATGTCATTCAACAATACTTCGGCCTGATCGATACAGTTGCTCTGCGCATCGTTATAGACCCACCTTCAGACGCGTGTTCGGATGACCCCTTGGCGCTTTTTACCAATGGATATCCTGAACTGCCGGCAGATAAAAAAGGCTTCCGGGGGATACCACCTGAAGTTCCGGGGTTGCGGCTCACAGACGATATTCATAGAGAGGAAATCCGCAAAATCTATACGTATAACATGGCTCATGCCCTTCTCGCTTACCTTGGCTGGATGAAAGGGTATCATTATATTCGAGAGACGCTCGAAGATCCCGATATCCTTCACACAGCTCAATGCGCTCTCTCAGAAGCAGGCCGAGCTTTGATGGAGGAATTCGGTTATTCACTCCTTGAAATGGAAAACTGGAACAAGGAAGTCCTTCCTCACTTGGGAAATCCACTTATACGTGATACCGTTATGCGTGTGGGTTCTGACCCGTTACGCAAGCTCTCATCCGGTGACCGGCTTTCCGGACCGGCTGGATTATGCCTGAAGCATAGCATACTGCCAAGATATATAGCACGAGGCATTGCTGCCGCCCTCCGCTTCAGGCCCCCACATGACCCCTCATCGGAGAAAATACAAGCCATAGTTCAGCGTGAGGGTGTAAAAGGAACCCTGCATTCCGTCTGTGGATTGGAAAATAACGGAGAATTCATAAGTTTAGTCGAAGATTGGTTCCGACAAGATAATTCTTCTTTCTAAATAGATTGTATATGTGTATATGCGTGGATGCGAGGATGCGTGAAGAATGTTTGAGAAGGGCATTTCAGTTGCTTCACGATCCCCTCTCGTCGTATCATCCCGCCTCTTGTGAAATTGTTCACGATAGGTACACATAGAGCACACTATTCAATATATTTGATACCGGAACATATGTGGCAAGTCAACGCTGCTACATGCGAATACCAACTATAAAGAAAAGGAGTCATAAAACATGAAGACGAAGGCTTTACGACTGTATGGGAAAAACGATCTGCGTTTGGAAGAGTTCGATCTTCCACCTATCGGTGATGATGAAATCCTCGCTCATATTATTTCAGACAGCATCTGTATGTCCTCATACAAAGCAGCCATCCAGGGAAAGGAACACAAGCGGGTACCAGATAACGTTGAAAGGAACCCCGTAATTATCGGTCATGAATTTTCAGGCGAATTGGTTCAAGTGGGAAAAAGGTGGGCCAACCAGTTCCGTCCCGGAGACCGTTTCGCCATCCAACCCGCTCTCAATTATAAAGGAACATTGGATGCACCGGGATATTCATTCCAGTATATCGGGGGAGACGCCACCTATATTGTCATTCCCAGTGTTGTAATGGAAATGGGCTGCCTGCTTCCTTACAAGGGTGATGCTTTCTTTCATGCCTCCCTCTCAGAACCTGTTTCCTGTATAATCGGTGCTTTCCATGCAAGCTACCACACCACGGGAGGCTCATACGTGCATCAAATGGGCATCAAGGAGGGAGGGAAGATGGCAATCCTTGCCGGAGCAGGGCCCATGGGACTTGGAGCTATCGATTATGCCCTGCATAATCTGCGACGCCCCTCGCTTTTAGTGGTTACTGACATAGACGATAATCGGCTCGCCCGCGCTTCATCCCTCTTTCCTCCCGAGGAAGGTAAACGCAACGGGGTATCACTCCATTACGTGAACACACAAAGCACCGAAGATCCTGACGGGAAGCTTTTAGCTCTTAGTGAAGGAACGGGTTATGATGATGTTTTTGTCTTCGCCCCTGTACGTCCGGTTGTGGAACAGGGTGACCGCATACTGGGGAAAGACGGATGCTTGAATTTCTTCGCGGGCCCGACAGATCCGAATTTCTCCGCGCAGTTTAATTTCTACAATGTCCATTATGCCTCGACCCACCTGGTGGGAACATCGGGAGGAAATACAGATGATATGAAAGAAGCGCTCACTCTCATGGAAGAAGGCCGCCTCAACCCGGCGGTCATGGTTACCCATGTGGGAGGATTAAGCAGTGCCGCAGAGACAACTCTGAACCTTCCCAAGATTCCCGGAGGGAAAAAACTTATATACACCAATATCGATATGCCACTCGTCACTATTGCGGATTTTGCCGCAAAGGGGAAAAGTGATCCCCTCTTTGCAAAATTAGCTGAGATTACCGCTTCTCATAACGGCTTGTGGTCTCTGGAGGCAGAAACGTACCTCCTGGAACACGTGAAAAAAATATAAAGACGGTAAGAAGCGAAAGTGTATGGTCTATGGCTTAATTTTCCTGTGACTCACGATTTCCTGTGCTCGGAACCTAACAGACACGCAAGGTACCGTTGTGAAAGAGGTGGCATATGTACATTACAAACTTAAAGGACGTTAAGAAAATTCGAACGCCCCACGGGAAATGGATACAATGGCTGATTCCCCATGAGGTGGGAGCGAAAAATTTCGAGATGCGGTACGTAGAGGTTCCTGCCGAAAGTACCCCTTCTGAAGAAAGTCATCCATGGGAACACCAGGTTTTTGTATTAAGCGGAAAAGGATACGTAAAAAGTGGAAATGATGAACGCCTGCTTTCACCGGGAGACGCGTTATATCTCGAACCCAACGAACCCCACCAGTTCAGGGTTGAGGAAAGTCCGCCTCTTGCTTTTATATGCCTCATCCCTTCAGGATGTGAGGACAAAGTGAAGGACCATTAAAAGGTGTGTTCAACAAGATTTGCCACGGAAGCTAAAACTTCTGGATCCGCAAATGGATCACGGCAATCCCGTAAAGCATTCTCCACCTTTTCAATCAATTCGAGAGGGATATTCTCGATCCCTGATACATCCTCCAGGAGGAATGTACCGGGATAGAGTTCTTCTACGTATGTGTATATAAGAACCTGGCAAGTAGTGAAGGCGTCCGCCTGCTTCGGCTCGTGCCCTGGAAGTATAATCACCTGCCGTAGAGCTACTCTATCACGGCTAATCTGTACAAGATATGCTCCCGCAGGCAAACCGCTTATGAACCATTCTCCCTGGCAGTCAGTTGAGGTATTCCACGTTTTTCCCGACTCACTCTCTAATGTCACTTCTGCATGAGGAAGTACGGCAACACCGGAAACAGAGCAACCATCCGGGAAGCATTCATCAGGAAGGTAAGTGCTCCCCCTTTGTTCGTTTATTCCTCCAAAATTTCCACCTGTACAACCCGAGAGTAGAATCGCACCAGAAAAGAGTATCAAAACAGCAAGCAGTGTTTTTCCCATGAGCATCCTCCTCCGTTCTTCTCTTACTGTAGCCGAATAACCGACCCCTTACCATGGGAGGATAGTCCTATTCTCACGCTACCAAGTCCTATTTTTTGTGTTCAAGCCACTGATCTATGGAAATCTCAACTCTATCGATAAGACGTATATAATGAATAAACGTGCCCTTTTGGATTGACTCTTTTGATATCCTATTGTGAGCGTGTACCGAAAGAATTATAATAAAGTTTCTATCAAATCACCTGATGAAAACTCAAACCGGAAACTGATAATAGAAAGCTATATCATGGTGCATCTACCAAACATCCCATTCACTATAAATCACAACACTCATGAATTATTATTGAAAGGAGAGCAACACCATGAATATACTCCTGGTTAACCCTCCATCCCCCGGGATTTATGATTGGGCTGGCCTCAAGCTTCCTCCACTCGGGCTTGGGTATCTCGCTTCTGTTCTGCGTGAAGCTGGTCACCGGGTGCGCATCTTCGATCTCCAGGTAGAACGTCACGATATGCTGGACCAGGAAATATCAAAATGCGACCTGGTGGGCATCACAAGCGAAAGCAATAAAATATTTCGTGCCCTTGATATCGCAAACCGTGCCCGGCAGCAAAAGAAAAAGGTTGTTATGGGCGGATACCATGCTACCTTTCAAGACCGTGAAATCCTGCTTGAATCTCCAGTTGATTATATAGTGAAAGGTGAAGGAGAATACACGTTTCTTGAGCTCGTTCGAAACCTGGAAAGCGGGAAAGGCGTTTCTGATATTCCGGGAATTTCCTATCTTTTGGATGGCGCATTCCACACCACTCCCATTCCGCCTCCACCCCGGGATCTCGATGCTCTTCCCATGCCTGCGCGGGATCTTTTACCCCTGTCAAAGTACTGGATGACACAGATTGAGGGAGAACCGCTTCTCAATATTGTAACCAGCCGCGGTTGCCCGCATGCCTGTTCTTTTTGTGCTTCATCAAGCTTTGCGGGAAGGAAGTGGCGTACTCGTTCAGCGGAAAACATCATCAGGGAACTTGAACAGTTATACTTTGATTACGGTTTCAAGGGTTTCGCATTTATGGATGATAATTTCACTTTACAGCCCGAACGGGTTGAGGCCATCACATATTCGATCAAAAAAAGCGGGATGAAAATTAAATGGTGGTGCTTCTCGCGAGTGGACACCTTACTCAAGAATACTTCCTTAGTCCAGCAAATGGCCTCCACCGGCCTTCGAATGGTCTACCTGGGATTGGAAAGTGCTGATCCTCGTGCTTTGAAAGCTTATAGAAAATGTATCACCACGGAAGTTTCCAAGCTGGCGGTTGATCTTTTGCATTCTCACGGGGTAAAGGCACTGGGTTCATTTATCCTGGGAAACATAAATGATACGCGCACTTCCATAATGAAAACCGTTGACTACGCCAAAAAGTTGAATCTCGATCTGGCGCAGTTCTCAGCCCTGACCCCTTTTCCGGGAACACGGTTATTTCAGGAAGCAATCCGGGAAAATCGACTGATATCTTTGAATTGGAAGCTTTTCGACGGAGGGCATCCTGTACTCATGGGGAATCATCTTCATCCCCGAGAGCTTCACAGGTTGTTGGTCAAAGCCTATCTCGATTTTTACCGGCAAGGGAAGCAAGTGAACAATGTCCTGGGTTTTCTGCGCAAATTTGTGAGTACACGTATCCCACCTTTAAGCTTTATCAAGGAAACTACTTACCGCCGGAAAAGAATTCGCAATATGGTCGAAGCAGGGCAAACCATATCACCGTGATTACCGAATGCAAAATCAAGTCATCTTCCTCCGCATGGAGAATTCAAAATTGAAAAGGCGGCCTCCCGGCCGCCTTTTCGCTGATCACCTTGCCTTTTTCATTATACGCTTAATTCGATGGAATTTCGCCTTCTACTCCTTGCACATACCAGGAAAAAGACAGAAGTTCCTCATCACTCATACGTTTTCCTTCAGCAACTCTTATATTACCATCCTGGTCAGCTACCGGTCCCCAAAAAACATCCCATTCTCCGTTCACGATACGAGACCGTTCTTCTTCAACCAACGTGCGAACCTCTTCAGGAACCATATCACCAAAAGGAGCAAGGTCAACTATGCCAGCATCCATACCCCACCAGATATTCTCACTCTGCCAAGTTCCCTCGATGACCTGTCCTACCACACGGGTCGTCACTACACCCCAGTCCCAGATAGGAGCAGTGAGATGGCGGGTAGGAGCATACCCTGACATATCATTATTATATCCAACTACATACACTCCCGCTTCCTCCGCGGCCAAGGGAGCGGCGCCGGAGTCTGCATGCATGGCAATCACGTCAGCTCCCGCGTCAACAAGGGCCATGGTGGCTTCGCTTTCTTTTCCAGGATCGAACCAGGAATACAACCATATAACCCGTACAACGGCATCTGGATTAACTGCGCGTACTCCGCGGGTGAAGGCGTTAATACCCCGTATCACTTCGGGGATGGGGTGTGCAGCCACAAAACCGATGGTATTTGTTTCGGTCATGGAGCCTGCCACCAGTCCCGAAAGGTAACGAGCCTGGTACATCCTGCCGAAATATACTCCAACGTTTTCTGCGGTACGGTACCCGGAACAATGCATAAAGACAACATCCGGGTTTTGCTCCGCGACTTCAATCACCTGGTCCATGAAACCGAACGAAGTGGCAAAGATGAGCTGAAACCCCTGACGCACAAAGGTTTCCATCACGCGAACGGCGTCAGGTCCTTCCTCTACCGACTCGACATAACTGGTGGTTATCCCCGGATACGCTTCCTCAACCGCCTGGCGACTTAAGTCATGCATATAACTCCAACCACCATCTCCTACCGGTCCCACGTAGACGAAGCCGACTTGGAGCTCATCTTCCGGTATGGGATCGAAAGCAAATGCATTCGAACCAAAAAGGAACACCGCCACAGCCAATAACAGCACGATCGTTTTTTTCATTGCACCAACCTCCCTTTTTTAATATATAAAACCATACTTGTGCTCTCACCCTTCTTCCCGAAAATACGGTTGACCCAGCGATCCGGGTGCACCAAAAAGGATTCCTTTTCCTTGTCGTATGGTGATAAACACCAAAACAGCGATGGTTAAAAGATAAGGAAGCATCATCAATAGAGGGACAGGAATACTCGTCCCCGCAGCCTGCAAGCGAAGCTGGAATGCCACCACCCCACCGAAAAGGTAGGCTCCCATGGCCGCCCGTGCCGGGTGCCAAATAGCGAATATGACCAACGCAACAGCTATCCAGCCTCGACCGGCGGTCATCAGCTCTGTCCACATACGGGTATACGCAACGGAAAGGTAGGCACCGCCCACAGCCACAATTCCTCCTCCCACTAATACAGCTATATACCGGTAACGGCTCACGGAGAGTCCCATGGCATCGGCTGCTCGAGGTGTATCTCCTACCGCACGCAGATTAAGGCCGGTACGGGTGGAAACCAAAAACCAGTACAAAAAAGCAACCAGACCATAGGAAATATATACCAGCAAATCGTGGTTGAACAGCACTCTTCCCAATATCGGGATATCGCTCAAACCGGGCACTGGAACTCGTCCCAGTCCAGGGATAGTCGTACCAACGAATCTTTGCCCGAAAAAAGAGCTCGCTCCTGTTCCAAATATAGTGAGCGCCAAACCGCTCACAACCTGATTGGCCCGCAGGGTAATACTGAGGAAAGCGTGAATCAGGGATATCCCCGCGCCAACAATGAAGGCACAGGCAATGCCAAGCCACGGAGACCCACTAAGCTGGGACACTGAAAACCCCGTCAATGCCCCCATGAGCATGAGTCCCTCGAGCCCCAGGTTTAAAATACCGCTCTTTTCCGTGATAATTTCACCGAGGGTTGCATAAAGAATCGGAGTTCCGCTACGCACAGCCGCAGCCAGAATGGTGATGACAACATCCATTACTCTTTTTCCCCCGTGTGAAAGCGTATACGGTACCGGCGGAAAAACTCACCACCCAGGATGAAAAATAGAATCAACCCCTGCAGCATCTGGGTACTCGCAAGCGGTAACCGCATCACGATCTGGAGCACTTCTCCTCCAACGTGCAGCGCGCCAATGAGAAATGCTACTAAAATCACAGTGAGTGGGTGCAAGCGCGCAAGCCAGGCGACAATGATCGCCGTATAGCCGTATTCTGCTGTAAAGCCATGCTGTAACCGACCGGTAAGACCCGCCACTTCACCCATACCGGCAATGCCGGCGATAGCTCCGGACAGGAACATAACCAGGACCACGTTTTTTACATAATCCATACCGGCAAACCGTGCGGTCCGGGGACTCTCTCCCATAACCCGAATTTCATAACCCCAACGGGTAAAGCGGAACACGAGCCAGAATATAACTCCGAGCACAAGAGCAATGATGAGACCAAGGTGAATCCGCCCTGTTCCCAGAAAAGGGAGACGTGCTGCCGGGGGAAAAGGTGTTGTCATGGGGAACCCGAGACTGGCGGGATCACGCCATGGTCCGTAAACAAAGTAATATAAAAGCTGTAATGCAATATAATTGAGCATCAAGGTAGTAATGATCTCATTCACGTTCCAGCGGGCCTTGAGATAGCCGGCCATGGCCGCCCACCCTCCGCCAGCTAAAACAGCGGCAAGGAACATCAGCCAAAACATCACAAAACGGTTGTCAACGTAAACATACCTCACTGCGGCAGTTGTAGCCAAGGCGCCGATAATTATCTGTCCCGTGGCACCGATATTCCACACCGACATCTTGAAAGCGAGCGTTACCCCAACACCTGCCGTCATGAGAGGAATGGCCTTCACCAGGGTATCTCGTATCCCCAACCAGTCACCCATGGAAGCACGAAACATGGCATTGTACGCTTGCAACGGAGGGGCTCCTAATACAGCCAGGAATATCGAACCTGTCACTAAGGCCATGACTATCGAAAAGAGAGGGATGAACGCTTCAATCCATACCGGCTGTGTCAACCGGCGCTCAACCCGTATCCGCACGCTCACACCGAAGCCTTCCGAATACAGGAGAGTGGTGTCCCGGCCATCATGAGACCCATCTCCTCCGGGGTTATAGATGAAGGGTCATCAACCAACCCCATGAGCTCTCCCTGACACATGACAGCGATGCGGTCACTCAATGATAACAATTCATCGAGGTCTTCAGAAACGACAAGTACGGCTGTCCCTCGTTCACGCTCTGATAGAAGCTTTTCCCGAACAAACTTCGTGGCAGCAACATCCAAGCCCCAAGTAGGATGAACGGCAACCACCACCCTTGGGGTACCTGAAAGTTCCCTGCCCAACATGAGCTTCTGTAAATTTCCCCCTGAAAGGTTACGAACCGGTGTACTGATAGATGGAGTAGAGACATTGAAACTTTTCACCAGTTCTCGAGTAAAACGTCGAACCACATTCCAATCTATGACATATCCACGCGATACCGGCTTCTTCCAATACTTTTTGAGTATAGCGTTCTCGCTCACATCCATGTTGGCAACCAGTCCGGTACCCTTGCGGTCGGCTGGTATATACCGTACCCCACGGGATATATAAGCCCTGGGAGAAAGACCGGTGAGGTCTTTGCCATCCACCAGGACTTTTCCCGATTCCACTTTCCGCAAGCCGACCAACGCTTCACACAGTTCGTGTTGTCCGTTACCGGCAACGCCCGCTATTCCGACTATTTCTCCCTCCCTGATATGGAGAGAAACACCACGAACGGCTGGAAGGCCCCGGTCACCAAGCACCTCAAGGTTTTTCCCTTCCAACACCACCGACCCGGGTTCACGAGATGAACGTTCAATGGAAAAAGCGAATTTCTTTCCCACCATCATCTCAGCAAGCTTCTCACGTGAGGTTGAAAAAGTCTCTACCGTCCCGACCTTTTCACCTTTTCTCAAGATCGTAACCCGCTGTGAGTTTTCCATAACTTCATGGAGTTTGTGAGAGATAAACACCACGCCATACCCGTCGGTGGTCATCTGTTTGATTAGCTCAAATAAGCGAAGGGCTTCTTGAGGTGTGAGTACAGCCGTGGGTTCATCAAGGATAAGTACCCTCGCTTTCCGAAAGAGCATTTGCAGAATAGCCACACGTTGTTGTTCTCCGATTGATAGTTGCCAAACCTGTGCTGTAGGATCCACTCGGAGACTGTATTTTTCGGAAATATTATTGATACGCCGTAGAATATCCTGTTTGGGAAGAATTTCAGGCAGGTCAGCCAGCCCCATCACCATATTTTCCCAAACAGTTTGCGATGGATTCAACATAAAATGCTGATGAACCATACCGATTCCGGAAGCGATGGCATCACGGGGAGAAGAGAACTCCCGCCGCTTTCCTTCTATATATATCGTTCCGCTGTCAGGCCGATACAGTCCATACAAAATATTCATCAGGGTGGATTTACCGGCTCCATTTTCCCCCAAAAGAGCATGCACTTCACCTTTTTTTAGATCAAAGTCAATATTATGATTGGCGGTAACGCCGGCAAAATGCTTGGTGATCCCCCGCATTTGAACAATATCCATTACGAACCCCCCTGATACAGACTTTCCATCCGGAAAGTCACGAGACTTTACGATTATATCAAATCATTGGAGGTTTGCCAGAGAAGTTACGGGGAAGAAAGCATATCAAAGCGGGAGAAATTTTGTTTCAGCGTGAATTATTCATCACGGTAGGGATTCACATGCACAAGGACATCCCCTATTTCCTTAAATTCGTCCATCACCCTTTCCCTCACTGAATCGGCTATTTCATGACCTTCACCCACTGTCTTTTTTGGGTCGACCTCGATAGCCAAATCGATGAGAAGATGCCGTCCCAGACGGCGCCCCTTTACCCAAGTTATTTCTAAAACTCCATCGACTACCCTCACCGCTTCCTTAACATTCGCCATTGTCTCCTCCTCCGGCAAGGTATCCATCAAGGATACCAGAGCGTTTCTCATGATAAAAAAAGCTGAGCGGACAATAAGTACGGCCACCACTCCTCCAGCCAGGGGATCAAGGTAGCGTAATGTCTCCACCCCCCAATGTCCACCCACCATGGCTCCGGTTATTCCTACCGCTACGCCTATAGAAGAATACGCATCAGCGCGGTGATCCCACGCATTTGCAACCATGGAATCACTTCTTAAGCGAACGCCGGTGGCATAAGTGGCGCGGAACATCACTTCCTTTGCAGTGATCGATACCAAGGCAGCCATTAAAGCCACAAGAGAAGGGGTAGTAAAAGAACGTGCAACCACAACCTCCACCACTCCACGCAAAATCGCGTATGAAGCTATAAAAAGGGTTAACCCGACAAAAGCTGCGCTAATGTGTTCAACTTTCCCATGACCGTAGGGGTGGTTCCTGTCAACTGGGCGACGAGCGATTTTTATACCCAGGTATACTACGGTTGTTGCTACTACATCGGTCGCAGAATGAACGGCATCGGCCACCAAAGCCTGGCTCCCTCCCAGAACACCTGCGACTGCTTTCAGAAAACTCAGCAATATGTTCCCTAAAAGACAAATCCCGGTAATTTTTTCTCCCTTACGGTAATCTACTAAGTCCAATATTTTTTCACGCTCCTGAAATACAAACAGTGTTTCCCACTTCTACCTCAATTCTCAATCGTATTGTGTATATGATCGGAAAAACTTACCCCCTTATCACAAAAAAACACCTGCGAGATGGTTTGCACCCAGTCCCGCAGGTGTGTTCCTGCTGCCCGGTAAGGCCCGGCTCCATGCCCTTTTGGACACGGCCTGTTCCATGAAATTTTCTGTAGTGTATCAAAAGTTTAACATCTCCTCGTTTTTCCCGTCAAGCTGAAAGAAATCTTGAGTTACAAACAGCAATAGCTTGGAAGGGAGAATATGCTCTTCCTCTGCTCAGCATTATTTCAGGGTATCTTTTAACGAAGTACATAAGCTGTTTCAAAGGCATCTCTTGCTGCTTCAGCAACACGGCGAGGCTTTACGGCGTCTCCGATAATTTTGACTTTATCATTCACCTGACCCCACTTTTCCCGTTCTTCCACTTGTGGTTCCAAGCCCAAGGCAAGTATAACCCTGTCTGCTGGAAGCTGCTTATTGGTATCACCTTCTTCATGAGAAAGCTCCACTGTACCCGGATGCACGGCAACCAGCTTGTGACCGGTTAGAATCTGGATTCCTTCCTTTTCCAAGCGTTCCAAAACAGTTATTTTGTTTATAGGATGCTCTCCTGTAACGAGTTCCGGAAGCATCTCAACCACCGTAACTTCCGAGCCCTTTTGTTTCAGAAACTCGGCTGTTTCACAACCGGTCATACCTCCACCGATTACGACAACTTTTTCACCTGATTCAGGGTTTATTTTCTCTTCCAATATATCAAGAGCTGAACAAACATTGGATTTATCTATGCCCGGAATGGAAGAGGGTACAACCGAGAGTCCACCGATAGCGAGGAATATTGCGTAAAAATCTTGTCCGGCAAACATTTCAGGAGTGGCTTTCTTCCCCAAGTGTATTTCCACATCCAGCGCTTCGAGCTGAGCACGGAGAGTATCCTTATACCAACTGATCCTTTCCTTGTCGGGAGGACGGCATCCTAAAACCAACTGCCCCCCCAATTCTTGTTCTTTTTCGTACAATACCGGACGAAAACCACGCAAGGCAAGAACCTTCGCTGCTTCTAAGCCAGCCGGCCCTCCACCGATTACGGCAACTTTCCGCTCTTGACCGTCACGGGGAAAGCCATGAAATTCCAGTTCGCGTCCAGTCCGGGGGTTAACCGCACAGCGGATAGGGCGGGCATTGAAAATTGTCTCAATGCAATGGAGACAGCCAATACAAGGAGTGATTTCCTCTTCCCTTCCTTCTTCTGCCTTGTTCATCCACGCCGGATCGCTCAACAAACCTCTTCCAACGGCCACAAAATCTGCTTTCTTCTCTTGAAGAATATTTTCCGCGGTCGCCGGCCGTTGGATGACACCTACAGTGATAACAGGTAAGGAAACCTCTGCTTTCACTGCTTCTGCAAGATATGTTCTCCATCCTTCCGGATAGAAAACCGGTTCAAGTATCTTCGGCATGCTTTCATATGTTCCGGAACTCACATGGAGAGCATCAACCCCGATTGAATCGAGATGGCGGGCGATGCGCTTCCCTTCTTCAAGATCGATTCCTCCCTCAACAAACTCATCAGCGCTGAAGCGTACAATCAAGGGAAAATCCGAACCACATCTTTCTCGTATACCCTTTACTATTTCACAAGAAGACCTCCTTTTCAATACATACATTGGGTAGATGTGATGGGACAAAATTTGTTGGAGTATGAAATTTTAATGAAGATAAAAAGGGGAATCTGCCGGGCGCAGAGCAGCCCGGCAGCAATTGTTCTTATTCATTTTCCTCTATCATCTGCATTCTTTCTCTCTCTTCGAGGAGATGTTCTCGTTCCCAAGTCAAAGCTTCCCTGGCCGTATGCATCCCGGCAACAACCCCCTCCAAGGCAATACTGAAACGGTCCCCAACCATATACCATTCAGTGATATGGGGGCGAAAATCCAGAGAAGTTTGTTCGAAACTTTCAAGAGTCGCTTCCAGCCAGTCATTTCTCACTCTTTCCTGAAAATCGGAATCCATAAAAAAATCATCACGGCAAGAACTTGTGATAGAGGCAAGGTTCCACATATCTTGTTCCATTTCTCGACTGGTCACCCAGTGGAGAAAACTTTCCAGGGCTTCATGTCTTTCCTCTTCTCCAGGATTTCCGATTTCCGGCGGTTCATGTGAAGCTGCGACTAATCCGAAAATCCGGTTTCCAGGATAACGTCCTGCAGGACCTTCTGGAACTTGAGCATATCCTACATTTCCTGCTACGCGGGACAGAACTGGAGACTCCAACCGCCCGTAAAGATCATGTGACTCTATAGTCATTCCTATTGCCCCAAGAGCAAACATGGTCTCAATTCTCCACTGGTCGAGCTCTGTTAATGGCTCTGGAGCAAAGACTTCTAACAGATCAGCATACTGTTCGGTTGCCGCCACCGCTTCCTCGGAGTCAAATACCGGTTCCATATCAGCATCAAAGAATTCACCTCCAAAAGCATGCAGCAAGTGCGTCCAGGAAAAGACATTGTTTCCTTCACCGGCAGCCGCGCGTGCGGCGAACGGGTAAATATCAGGGAAGTGATACAGTTTTTCCGCGTGGGACTCAATTTCTGCAAAAGTTTGGGGGGCCTTCAGCCCTAATTCATCAAAAAGGTCTTTTCGATAAAATAATAGACTGACCTCTCGCGTATATGGTAGGGCATACAAAGTGTCTTCATGGGAAAGCGTGTCCAAGACAAGGGGATTATATTCTTTAATTTTTTCTCCAACCTCAAATATTTCCTCTATTGGTTCAATCATCCCTGCTTCCGCGAGCATCGGGATATGTACGCTGTCAACAGCGGCTATGTCATATGTTCCCGCTCCTGCGACCAAGTCGGATATGACGTGTTCGCGGTAGAGCCCTTCAGCATACGTCGTGAGAAATATATTTACGCCGGTATCCTCCTCAAAAATAGGCATTCTGCTTCTTATAAATCCTGTTTCCGGTTTCTCTGGTAACACAACCGTTATTTCCAAACCATAAGAAAAACCCACGGCACCCAATACAACAATAATGGCCACCAGTGGGAGTATGGTAGATTTCTTTAATAATTTCATTTTTTACCTCCTTTCTTCACCCTGTGGGTGGAGGTTTCATCCTTATTGGAGCCAGAAAGCCACCGGGTCACCAGTCACCTCTATGGCCCGGCGGCTTCCTGCGGTTATCGAGCTTTACTTCGTAACAACTACAGTACCTGTCATCTGGGGATGGAAGCGGCAAAAATACAAAAACTCTCCGGTTTCTTCAAACGTATGAGTGAACTCTTGACTTGGTTCTAACTCCGGACTGTCAAACAATTCACCGGCTTCCTCAACGGCCCCGATTCCGCTGGTAACCGTATGAAGAGCCGGACCATGATTAATCCAGGTGACGGTGTCTCCAGGACTGACTTCAACCGCATCAGGTATAAACACCAAATCACGTATTTCAACCAGGTTATCATCCACTGCCACTGGTTCCTCTACTCTCGGATGCACCGCACTCCATACAGGGACTCCCGATTCATCTCGCAACTGCAAATCCCATTCTTCGGTTTCGATTTCAGTCGCTATCACTATAGGGAATCCATCCAATTCTACATGTGATCCGGTCACCGCAACCATATCACCTTGCTGGATTTCTATATCCTGGTAACGTAAGTACCACGAGGGACCAAGGTGAACCGGTACCGACTCTCCATCAAGTTCAAATATCAGTTGAACACCCTCCATCATCGCTTCCAGAGGCACAAATTCTTCAACACGTATCACTTCAGATTCAAATGTATCTAAAGTTTCGGGGTTGAAAAGCATTCCATACGGACTATCAGGACCCCATCCTCCAGCTTGCCAGCGTGTTCCTCTCCAGTAACCGGTTCGAGGTGTCCAATGGGGAGGAAATTGATAATATTCGTAAATTCCCGCGGCCCATTCCCGGTCTCCTATCGCCGGCCAATCATCGGGAGGAAAACCTTCTGCTTCCTGCAGTGTTTCCAGGCTCACATCCAGGATAAATACGCCTTCAATCGGCCTGGGAATGAGTGCTTGCCAGGGGATCGCGAACAAATCGGTTCCGAGACCGAGGAAACCGCCAAAGGACAACACGGCGAAGGCAATACAGCCCTCTTCGATATCAATCACCAGGTCTTCTATAAAACCCAGGTTTTCCCCTTCCGGGTTCTGCACTATCGAACCGACAAGTTGTGTAGACCGGAAAGCGAATATATCTTCATCAATCTCTACTTCCTCTGCATATGGGTCCACAACGCCTTCGTTTACAACAACGTTTTCTCTTTCCTGATGTAAAGCTACCGCAGGCATCGCGCCGGTCAAAAGCATGGCGCCTATTATTACCGTAATCAATATATATTTACGCATTACTATAACCTCCTGTCGCTTATTTAAAACATTATTGACGATATATACAACAAATATGGTAACAATAACCAGCACATATGTCAAACATAGTTGCTAATATGCTTTTTTTGAACTATTAAATAACCGTTTAAAAATTAGCTTTATAGAGTGTGTAAAAAGGGGATGAAAAGAATTGGCGGAACCGAGCAGAAATCAATTATTGTCGTCGAGTACTTAGAATACTATAATGTAGATTCAATGGATATATACAAAACTCCCTGTGGAAGGAGCCACTACATGTACGAACGGATTATACTTTCCGGTGATTGGATGGGTTTAGTTTTCAAAGGGGTCGCGGCGTTTCTTTTCGGCATTGTTGCTTTCCTGCGCCCCGGCTTGACCGCGACACTTTTTGCACTCTTTCTTGGTCTTGTTCTCATTTTTCACGGTGTCATGTCTTTCATGCTCCTGTCACATGCCTCACCACGGAGATGGCTCTTCCTCATCGAGGGAATTGCTGGCATAGTCATTGGATTTATTTTTTTTCTGTGGCCACGGACTGTTTTGTTTACGACTGCATGGCTCCTCGGTGTATGGATGGTGTTAGGAGGATTGTTTACGGTTCTCGGTGGCTTTGATTTTACTTTCAACATATCCCTGGGGGGTCGGGTCGCTCAAACGGTAAATGGTATTCTTTTCGTCGTTTTCGGTACTTTACTTCTCAGGTTTCCCTCCGCAGGGGTGACGGCCGCCTCTATGCTTCTTGGTCTTTTCTCACTGGTTATAGCGGCTTTGTTATTCATCTCAGCCTATATTTTATTGAAAATGCCAAAGGGTACGCCTCAAAGGTATTGAATGAGTTGAAATACTCAATCCCACCACATAGCTCCACGGGGTTCGGCAATCAGCACTTCTTTCAAAAAACTCACCGCTTTTCGCAAGCCTTCCTCTCCACTCATAAGAGAATCTTCGTGCTCAATGCTCAAAACATCGTCATATCCAACCATGCGCAGAGTACTCACGAAACTTTTCCAAAAAGCATAGTCATGTCCATATCCTACCGTGCGGAAAAGCCAGGACCTTTGTGCTTCCTGATTATAGGGTTTATTGTCGAGCACACCGTTCACCTGTGCGACCAAAGGCTCAACCCGCGAGTCCTTCGCATGTACGTGATATATGCACTCTCCCAAAGCACGCACTGCAGCAGTGGGATCTATCCCTTGCCAGAAAAGATGACTGGGGTCAAAATTACAACCAATCTCCTCCCCTACCGCTTCCCTCAGCTTCAGGAGTTTTTCCGGGTTATAAACTGCATCTCCCGGATGCATTTCCAGGCATATCCTGTTGACTCCGTTTTTACGAGCATATACCACTTCTTCTTTCCACAGAGGAATCAAAACTTCTTCCCATTGGTAACGAAGCGCTTCTGTAAAATAATCAGGCCAGGGACATGTGATCCAACTTGGATGCTTATCATGACTTGAGGTCCCTGGACAACCAGCAAATGTGATCACCCGCTCCACTCCTATCAAACCAGCAAGTTTCACTGCATCGCGAAAATCCTTCCTATGACGATCTGCGAAATCTTTGTCTGGATGAGCGAGGTTCGCATGGCAGGAAAGGGCACTTATAAAAAGCCCTCGTTGTTCGACTGCTTGCACCATGGCTGTTCGTTTCTTTTCATCAGCTACCAGTTGAGCAGGATCAATGTGCTTTTTGTGGATAAAACCACCACATCCAAGCTCTACAGCCTCACACCCACTCTTTTTTACCGCATCCAGGGCTTCTTCAAAACCACGGTCATAAAAATTAATATTAAAAGATCCAATCTTCACTATTCAAACCTCCCTCTAAATTCAGTGAGTAGGGAATAGGGTGTCGTGATTAGTGGTGAAATCCAGGTATTAAAAAATGAATTCCACCTTTCATCCGTTCTCTCCACTTTCGCCCTTACAATACCACAACATATATAACTGATCGACTCTGTATATGCACAAATTGTGACCCTACATTTGTCCATCTAAAAAAACTTCCCCATCATTTTCAGCTGCAATGGTGGGGAAGGTCTCCATCCTAACCCATAATATATTTTTAGGGATAAGCACTTATTGAAGGTGCAAAAAACATTATTCTATCTCTCCACTCCACACTTCTACGTCATCTTGGAAAATTGTTACTTCATAGGTTGGCTCAAGCACTATGGGGTAGCCAACTTCTATGATCCAATTCACTGCCTCGATGGTTACGGAAAACTGGAAAGTGCTATATCCAACTAAACCGGTAGGGGTAATATTTCTTGCCGTCCATACCGCATTTTGAGGAACGGGAATGTCATCCTGGCTGGCAAGAGTGATAGCTTCGTCTCTCGCCTCTATCACTTCATCAGGCACATCAACCGGTTCTGGAGCACAACCGGCCAACCACATCGTACCCAGAACAACGAAACATAAAAAAATAACCCAACTAGACTTTCGCATCTGTCTACCACCTCCATATATAATGAATGGGACTACATAAATACAGTACGTATACATCAAACAAGAGTGAACAAATATTAAATATAAATGCAATAATCATAACGAAAGATCACTTAAAAAGTATTTTTCGTATTATAATGTACAAGAGAACATTCATGGAGGTTAATAATAATGGAAATGAAACCTCATAGAGCAGTGAATTATCGGGCGGAGTTGGTAGGAGTGTTCGGGTACCCGGTATCCGAGAATCCAACCGGCGTAATGCAGGAAGCGGCTTTTAGAGAATTGGATCTTAATTGGCGGTACTTGACCATTGAGGTTGAACCGGAAGAACTCGCCGATGCCTTCGTTGGTCTCAAGGCATTCAAAATGCGGGGAATCAACTTAACCATCCCACATAAGGTTGCTGTATTGCCTTTTCTTGACGAAATCAGTGCCGAAGCACGGTTGATGGGAGCTGTCAATACAGTCTACCGTGAAGGTAATAAGCTTATCGGAGAAAATACAGATGGCAAGGGGTTTATGACCGCTCTACGAACGGACGCATCGATTGATCCAGCCGGTAAGAGAGTGGTATTAATCGGTGCCGGCGGCGCTGCTCGAGCAATCGCCACGGAATTGGCCTTGGCAAAAGCAAAAACCCTTACCATAATAAATCGTTCTCCGGAAAGGGGAAAATCCCTTGTTGAGCTCCTGGAAAACAGAATTGGTGTTGACGCACACTTCACACCCTGGCAGGAGAAACATTCCATACCCCCGGATACCGACATCCTGGTGAACTCTACCTCAATCGGCCTTTTTCCAGACATAGAAGAGTCCCCTGATATCAATTATGAATCCATACATTCAGGTATGGTGGTTTGTGATGTTATCCCGAATCCACCCAAAACACCGTTTTTACGGAAAGCAGATAAAAGGGGCGCCATGACTCTCGATGGTTTGGGCATGCTCGTTTACCAGGGAGCCATCGGTTTTCGGATATGGACGGGTTATGAAGCACCGGTAAGAGTAATGCGCCAAGCGTTGGAAAAGGAATTCGCTGAATAGCATGTTTTAGTTTGTAATTGAAAAGTGAGGAAGAACCAGCAAATTGGTATGCCGCTGTTTTTATCGAGTAAACAGGATACGTGAAAATACCTTTTTCAAAAAAAAGGAATGCATGGTGGGTTTATGTGATATCCCAAGAATACCTTATCGAAGAATCACTGGCGCATCTTCTCGATATTGCTCACTACCACCGCCGCTACAATGATGACCCCCAGGGCCAAGGTTTGGAAATAAGATGATACCTGCAGGATATTCAAGCCGTTTTGTACGATACCCAAAAGCCCGACACCCAAAAATACTCCGGGGATATTTCCCCTTCCTCCCTCGAAGGTAACCCCGCCAATGATGGCGGCGGCCAAGGCCCGCAATTCGTACCCCTCACCTACGTTCGCCAGCACATTCCCCAAGCGGGAAACAAGCACCAGGGATGCCAATGCCACAATGGCCCCTCCCAAAGTGTAGGTAATAATTTTCAGGCGGTCTACTCCAATCCCTGAAAGGAAAGCCACCGTTTCGTTCCCACCCAGGGCCACCAACCGGCGGCCGAACTTGGTATACTTCAAAAGCACATGGGTCCCAATCACCATGAGAATGACCACATACATGGGGATGGGTATACCAGCGATCGATCCACGACCAAGAGTGCGGAACTGCCCCTGCATGGTCATGAACAACCCCCCTGATATAACCAGGGCAAAACCATAATACACATATCCCATCCCCAGAGTAACAATAAGCGGAACACATTTGCTTTTTGCGACGATAACCCCGTTAAGAAAACCACATCCGATTGGCACCACAATACCGGCGAGAATGGCCACAGGTACCGCCGTTCCTCCCATAATAAGTTTACACATGATAACAGTACTCAGGCCGATCATAGAACCAATGGATAAATCAATTCCCCCTGAAATGAGTGTTAAAGCCATGGCCATGGTCGCGATACCCAAAACAGCTATTTGCTGGAATATGGCCAGGAGATTACGCATACTCAAAAAACGGGGGTTGAGAGCACCGAAAATGATGGAAAGCATAATAATTACCAATAACAGAAAGAATGCCTGGTTTTTTAAGATAAGGCCAGTAAAAAAAGAACTATTACGTGTCTGCTCTTTTCCGACACCACTGATTTCAGGATTTTTAAGCTGTTTGTTCGTCGTCGGTCACCCCAAACGCATACGTGATTATTTTTTCCTCGGTGATATCTTTACCAGAAAGCTCAGTCGTGACCTGGCCGTGCTTGATTACCAAAACCCGGTCACTCATAGCGATGAGCTCTGGCATTTCAGATGAGATCATAATAAGCGCAGCACCATTTTCCGCAAGTTCAGACATCAGGCGGTAAATTTCCGCCTTGGCATTAACGTCAATGCCGATAGTAGGTTCATCAAATATCAATATTTCTGACTCCCGGAACAACCAGCGGGCAATAACCACTTTTTGCTGGTTTCCACCGCTGAGAAAACGAACTTCCTGCTGAAGAGAAGGTGTTTTTATGGCTAAATCGTCAACATACCTTCCAGCAGAATGCGTTTCATCGGATGGCGTGATAAAAAACCCTTTAAACTTGTTAAGCCCGGCAACCGTCATGTTTTTTGCAACACTCAAACCAAGTGCAAGTCCTGTCTTCTGCCGCTCTTCGGTAATAAACCCAATACCAGAGCGTATAGCGTCTGCTGGACGATTGATAGTCACTTCCTGACCCTTAATAATTATTTTTCCCTGCACCTTCTTGCCCGCCCCGAAAAGAGCTTCTACTATTTCCGTTCTGCCCGAACCCACCAAACCGGCTATTCCCAGGATTTCACCGCGCCGCAAAGAAAAATTCACTTCCGGGGAATTCTTTTCAAGTTTCAGCCCTTTTACCTCGAGTATGGTTTCCCCGGGGCTGGTCTTGACTTTTTTGTAAAAAGCATCGACTGATCGGCCCACCATCTCCCGGGTAATCATCGCAAGATCGATATCCCGGTTCGGATTTTCATGGCTGGCCACCGTTTTTCCATCTTTAAAAACACTAACCCTGTCCCCCACTCTGGCAACTTCCTCCAGACGGTGCGAGATAAAAATCACACTGATACCACGTTTGCTGATATCTTCAACCAGCTTGAGTACCACATCCGTATCCTGTGCATTGAACATTGCGGTCGGCTCGTCCATAATAAGCACCCTGGGGTTCATGGCCAATGCTTTAATGATTTTCACAAACTGGCGGTCAGCCACCTCCAAGCTTTCTATCATGGCTTGGGGATCAAGGTCTATACCAAGGGAATCAATGATTTTCCTGGTTTCAGAAAGAGCGCGCTTCCTGTCGATAAAACCAAATTTTCCCGTTAACTCTCGACCTACGAATATATTTTCCACCACACTCATCTGGGGAACCAACAGGCTTTCCTGGTATATAACCTGGATACCCTGTTCCTGGGAAAGGTGGGGAGTAAGGTGATGAAACGTATGCCCTCCGATAACGATCTCTCCGCTGTCCGGACGGAGAAAACCAGAGAGTATCTTAATGAAGGTTGACTTTCCCGCTCCGTTTTCTCCAACGATACAGTGAATCTCTCCCGTATGAAGCGTAAAGTCAATGCCTGAAAGTGCCACAACACCGGGGAAGGTTTTTTTGATAGCTTGTGTTTGGATAACGGAAATTTGATTCATGTCGTGATCGGTGAATGCAAAAAAACGGGAGCGGTTTTTCGCTCCCGTTTTTTACCGAAATTATTGCTTTATCCCACCGATAATTTCGAGTGCTAGTTCATAGTTCTCGTCGGTAATTTCCCACGAAATTGCCTCATCGAGGTTTTCCTGTGAAATGGGAATGACAGGAAGAGGAATGAAGAACGGCGGCTCTATCCCGTGAACAACGTATTCGTACAGATTTTTAAAAG
>SKXZ01000232.1 GCA_007128145.1 Candidatus Nitricultor lacus
AGGATTCCGTATTCAGAAATCAGAATGTAAACCAGGCTAACTCCTTCTAAATAAGTAAGTCGCTGGATTCCGGTTTACCACATACCGGAATGACACACAGGGAATTGTGAAGTCGGATTTATGAATGTAGATTTGAAAATCTGACTTCTTACTTCATAATTCCTACTTTACATGGCTCCTCACCCCTCCCTCCTCACGCATCTCCCAATTCTTTCCCCGTCTTTATCCGTCTTACGTCTAACGTCTTACGTCTCACGGCCTTTCAGCCACTTCCCCAATTCCCCGCCTCGGCTTCCCCGCACCACCTTCCCCAGCTTATATCCGTCTCCCGCCTCACCGCCTTTATCCGACTTACGACTTACGACTCACGACTCACTGCCCGAAGGGCATTCCGTCTCCCGTCTCACCGTTTCCTGTACTCCCTATATTTCCCCCAGAATTCGGCGAAAAAGGCCGCAAAGAGAGAAAGTATAATTCCCAACGCAAGGCCCACGGCCAGGCTTAAGGATAAGTTGAGCGTGGGAGTGACCGGCCTTTGCGGGGGAACGGCAGTGGATAAAACCATGATACCCGGTTCATCCTGGAAAACACCCAAGGCCATAGAAAGCTCCTGGTATGTCGTGTTCAGTGATTCATAGTTACTTTTTGCCGTCTCAAATAGGTGTTCGAGGTTTTCGATTTCAAATTGCCTGAAGGTGAGCGTGCCCTGATGCTCACTTGCTGTCTGTTGGAGGGAGGCAATTTTTTCTGTAAGGACCTCCCTGTGTGCCCGGAGAGAATCGATGTGTTTTTCGATCAGCACACCCTGCAGGTAGGGGATTTCGCTCTCTAACTTCTTTTTGGCCTCGAGTGTCGCTTGTTGTTGGGCAATGATGCCAGCGAGCCTTCCTTCGGACTCATACAGGAGGGAAGACAATTGCGCGTAATTCATGTTGACCTCCTGTGAGACAAATTGCACCCCGGCAACCTCCCCTGTTTCCTCGTTTTCCCCGGTAAAGTTTACTGTGCCCGATTCATCCATGAGCGTTCGTGTGAGGTTCACGAAAGGCGGCTCTTCGGCTAACCGTTCCCGTATATTCGCCACTACCGCATGCTCTTTTTCTTCCGCGATGGAAAGTTCGCGCAAAGAGATTTCATACTCGTTGATGAGTCTCGTTTTCGCTTCAATTTCCCTTTGCATTGTTTCGATGCTGGAATACCATGGATACCCTTCCTGAGTAGCACTTTCGAAGGTATCCAAATGTACCTCCTCTTTGATTGTTTCCCGTTGTAAACGGAGTTTTGTTTCTTCCATGCCCAGCTCGTGCAACTGTATAGTGTATCCGGCGATCAGTTCAGTTTCAGCATCGATAATTTTCCGCAGTTCTTGAACACCCGGTGGCTGGTGCCAGATCTTTTCCCGCTCTTCGCTGACCGAGAGAAGCCTTTGTTCAGCGGTGTCCGTTCGCTCTTCAACGCTCCTCACGAGCTGTGTAATGTGTCCCTCGATCATATCCGTCACCCAGCCGGTAAACTGTGCTGCCCAACTGTTGGCGATTGCTGCAGCCATTTGGGGGTTCGTGTCACGTACCCTGAGCTCAAGCGTATCTGTTCTGTCGATAAAGGCGGCCTCCATATTGGCTTCCAATCCACGGCTCTCATATATCTCGGGATCAAGCGCGAGCTCTTCGATGATGGAGAGTACCAATTCACTATCTTTTACCCGGGAGAGATAAAAATCTCTGGTGAATCCCGGTCCGATAAGTTGAGATATTATATTTTGTGAATAAAGAAGCCATGAAAGATGTGAATCTTCATTAAACTGCATACAAAAGAAGCAATAGCCAGCACCTGTATCAAATAAGGTATTCCCAGAAGGAACAGGAGGGGAGTGGAGGGGAACTGTGACAGTTGCGGTGGCCTCATACACGGTCGGACCACGCCCCCGTAAAACATACACCCCACCCCCGCTTGCCAGGACAGTTAAAAGAATCACCGCTATTATCAGTACTTTCCTCCTCACCAGTACGTCAAAAAGGTCCATCAAGGATATTTCTTCTTCTACCTCGGGCTTATCATTCACGAACCAACATCCACCTTTCTAAAAAATTTTTTGAGTAATCAGTGTCCCTCACCACTCTACTCTAAAGGCAGTGAATAGGGAGTAGAGAGTCGTGAGTAGTGGAATTCCACCGCCTTTCCAATTCCCCGGTTTGATCTCCCTATTCCCTGTTCACTGCTCTTCGGACTCCTCACCCCTCACGAATTTTCCACTCCTTTCTCCATCCTTTATCCGTCTTACGTCTTACTTCTACCGTCTCACGGCCCTTCAGTCTTTATCCGACTCACGATTTACGACTCACGACTCACCGCCCGCAGGGCATTCCCCACTTCCCCGCCTTATCTTCCCCGCCCCACCTTCCCCGGTTTTTCATCTCTTCACTCCAACCGTTCTTCCAATTCCACCACAAGTGATTCAATATCTCCAGAACGGACCGCCCGGCTAGCTCCATCGGTATTTTCCTCGAAAAGATCACGCGCGGCCAGTCCACGGCGGTAGGAATCAAAAGCAGCGGACTCATCCCCCTGCTCGCGGTAGAAATCTCCCACCGTGAGACAGGTCATCATCAGGTTCTCATAATAGGAAGGTGACAGGGGAGAGAGGCGCACCGCTTCTTCGAGATACCCGATTCCCCGCTCGAACTGCCCCATTTCAACATATAAAACTCCCAGGTGCTGCCGGTATGCGGGGGAAAAGGATGAAAGTGTGACAGCCTGTGTCGCGTTTTCAAGGCTCAACGTGCGGTATGCGGGGTTTCCTTCCAGGTGGAACAGCTCCCTCTGCGCTTGGCTCATTTTGAAGTGAATGTCAGGGTTCCAGAAGCTTCTTCCCGCGGCAATACGGTAAAAATACAGAGCGTTTTCCCACTCGCCCCTGCGGGCATAGGTATCACCCCACCTGGTATGACGTACCCCGGAAAAGGAAAGGACGGAAATGACAAGAAACACCAGGCCCACCAGGACGAAAATTTCCCTGCTCGGCCAGTTCTTTTTCACCATGCGGGACAGGCCTCCTTCACGTTTCACATAACCGAGGGTGATTCCGGCAAAAAGCCACAATGCCGCCTGGAAAGCCCACAGGGTGAAATTGACATCCACCAGGCTGTGCAGGAAGCCCAGAAAAACCGCGGCGATACATCCGGCCGCGATAACTCCGCCTTCCGTGCCCACCTTTTCTTTTATACGGTATGCTCCCCACATCAGGGATCCCAAAAAAACGATGAGAAGAAAAAGGCCCAAAAACCCGGCTTCCGTCAACACCTGAGAAAAGTAATTGTGCGTACTTATGGTGGAATATGGTTCTGAGCGATAACCCAGGTACATGGCTTCCCAGGCTCCCCCTCCCCAGCCGGTGAGCGGACGCCCAGCAATGATTCCCCAGGCGTCACGGGTAAAGAGCAGGCGAGCCGATACATTTCGCTCTTCAAGGGATATTCCCCGTAACCGGGCAAAGGCGTCCGGATACGCAAAGGCAACAAGCACCAAGACAAGAATACATACGGCAAGGAGAGAGAGGGCAAGGCGGGGTGAAAAAATCCTTGACTGTGTGCTTTGCGTAGCTCGTTCCTCCCAGCGAAAAAGCCCGTACCCCAGGACCCCACAGAGCGCGCCCCCTCCCATAAGGAAAAGAAAAAACGATGAAGCATTTTCAGTACGCAGCGCCCGTTCGAGAAAAACAGCCGCCAAAGCGAACACGGCTACTGTAACCAACACCCTGCCCGCGAGCCGCACTCCCTGCGTACGCGGGAGGAAGAGGAAAAACACCACCACGGCAAGCGGTACGGTGAGAAGGCCACCCCGCGAATAGGTAAAGAAAAACCCGCCGAGCAGGATAAAGGCAAAAGACAGGGAAACAGCCCGCACAAATGTATTCCCCTTCAGAAGGGAAACCACCAGTGCACAAAAATACCCGAAACCGACATAGGCGGCGGCCGTGTTAGGGTACTGCAGGTTGGAGTGAAAGCGGTTACCGATAAAGAGATCCCGCATGCTCATCCCCAGGGGGCGGATATCGGGTGATATCCATCCGAAGCGGTAAAAAAACCCGAGCAGGGAGAGAATAACCGCGTTTGCGGCAAAGGCGAAAAGAATCGCCTTCGTCCGCTCTTTTCCTTCTGAAATCCGGAAAGCCAGGAGGAAGAGAAAAAACGCCGCGAGATACCCGATCGCCTCCCGCCAGGCCAACCAACGGTCTGCTGAAAAAGGGAGGTTGATGAAATACAGGACGATAAAGGCGAGAAAAGCGAGCTCAGGAAGCGTGTCAGGGGTCATTTTTTCACGCTCGTAGAGGACGGAATAGAGAAAAAATATCATCCCTGTCGCAAATAGAACCCCCAGAAAGACAAAGCGCTCATAATCGAAGGTGAGTCCCCGGAAGTAGGGAGACCACAATACCAGGCCACCCACAACAATCGTAACAGCGAGGAAAAAACGCTCCCTCATATTTTCCGGAAGCGCCGGGGTGGCGGCTTTTTTTATCTTTTTGGTCTGTTTTTTCCGCTTTTTCCCTCCCATGGCATAATTATATGACAATAAGGAGAAAGGGTAAATGTGTATATGCGTGGATGCGTATATGGGTATATGGGTTAAAAGGCTTTCCCCCGCCTCCACGGCTCTTCAGCCAGTCATTGCGAGCCAAGTTTATGTTAAGATGTGTGGCAGGTTTATAGCCCCTTCCAGCTCTTACCCGTCTCACTTCTTACGTCTCACGTCTCACCGCCCGCAGGGCACCGGCGTGGCAATCTATGCTTGTAAATACGGTGATCAGTGAACAGTAATCGGTGGAACTACATAGACTGCCGCGTCGCTTCGCTCCTCGCAGTGACGGGTTTTTTGTATTTTTCTTTTCACTCGACTCTCAACATTAAACCCTCAACCGCCCTATAAAAGCTGTTTAGAGTTTAGGGTCTAGAGTTTAGGGTTAATATACCAACGGTCAAAAATTTTTTCCCCTAAACTGCATCACAGTCACTGGATTCCAAGCAATCTCCCCGCTAAAAAATGGACAAACCGGCACAACAGTTGTACCCTTAACCGGGGAAGGCATGGCCATTGAATACCGTGAGACGTAAGATGGGAGACGTAAGACGGAGGGGAAATACCGTTAAGAAGGGAGAAATGATGGAAGATAATATCAATGTGCAGACACACAAAGATCTCAGAGTATGGCAGAAGGGAATGGAGTTGGTGGAGAAGGTATACTCCATGACTGCGTCTTTCCCCCAATCAGAGGCATTTGGCCTCACTGCCCAAATCAAACGGAGCGTCATTTCCATTCCCTCCAATATCGCTGAAGGCGCGGCGCGCAACTCAAGAAAGGAATACATCCAATTCCTCTACGTTGCACTTGGTTCACTGGCCGAACTGGAGACCCAGCTCCTCATCGCCCAGCGACTCAAATTTATTGACTCTATTCCCGAATCAAGTCTATTGGAAGTCAAAAAACCTCTTCTCGGCTTGATAAAATTTCTGAAAGGCAGTGAGCAGTAATGATGCACACCCTTCTTACTTTTCACTCCTTACTCCTCACGGTCTTTCCGGTCCTCCCTGCTTTTAGGGGGCAAGTTCCATGATTAAAACCCTTCTTACCTCTTACTTCTTACTTCTCACTCAGCATCTTTTTCCTCCAAGAGGAAAAAGATGCTGATATCCGTCATCGGTACCGGCTACGTGGGTTTGGTGAGCGGGGTAGGGCTTGCCGATTTCGGCCACACCGTCACCTGCACCGATATCGACGGGGAAAAGATCAAGTCTCTGCAACGAGGAATCATTCCCATTTACGAACCCGGCCTCTCCGCTTATTTCGATAAGAATGTGCGGGAAGGGCGCCTGACATTCTCCAGTTCTCCCCCTGAAACCCTGGAAAAGTGCGATGTCATTATCATCGCGGTCGGTACCCCCTCCAGAGATGACGGGTGTTGTGACCTGCAGGCTCTCTTTGCGGCGGTCGAAACAATCGGATCAAAAGGTCCGGACGGCAAGGTCGTGGTGATAAAAAGCACTGTTCCGGTAGGTACCAACCGCAAGGTGCAAAATATCCTCAGGGAGCGGTACAACCTCACCGAAACCCTGGTTGTCTCCAACCCCGAATTTCTCCGCGAAGGAAAGGCGGTCCATGACTTCTTCCACCCTGACAAAGTCGTGGTAGGTACGGATTCACCTCGCGCGCGCGAAGTGATGGAGGAAATGTACCGGCCGCTCTATCTTATCGATACCCCTTTTGTTTTTTGCTCGTTTGAAACAGCTGAGCTCGTAAAATACGCGAACAACGCCTTTTTGGCCACCAAGATCACCTTCATCAACCAGGTGGCGAACCTGGCTGATGCGGTAGGTGCCGATGTCCACACCATCGCAAAAGCCATGGGGATGGACGGGAGAATAAGCCCCAAGTTCCTCCACCCCGGACCCGGCTTCGGGGGAAGCTGCTTCCCCAAGGACGTGCGTGCCCTGGTGCAAACAGGAAGGGAACATAACCTGGATATGAGCCTGGCCCGTGAGGTACTGAGCGCCAATCTCGCCCAATCCGCCTTCATGGCCACTAAACTCGAACGACTACTTGGAAATTTGACCGGCAAAACTGTCGCTGCCCTGGGACTTGCCTTCAAGGCAGAGACAGACGATGTGCGCGAATCCCCGGCCATAGCCGTTATCGAATACCTCATCGAGCGGGGTGTTAACGTTCGAGCTCATGACCCGCAGGCTATAGAAACCGCCCGTAAGATTCTCGGAGAACGGGTAACCTACCACGAGGACTTATACCAGGCGATGGAAGGAGCAGACGCCCTCATCATCCTCACCGAGTGGAATACCTACCGGGTATTGCATGTAGAACGGGTAAAGGATGCACTGCGCGGTAATGTCATCCTCGATACCCGAAACGTCCTTGATCCCGCAGCCGTCCAAGCTGCCGGCCTGGTATATGAAGGCGTGGGGAGAAGCTTTAAGGGCAGTGAATAGGGAATAGGGGCCATGTAAAGTAGGAATTATGAAGTAAGAAGTCTACAAATCTGAAATCAGCAATACCCTTGTGTGTCATTCCGGCATGAAGGAAGCCGGAATCCAACGACTTTGGTTTTTTGAATGTGGAATAAGGGACACATAAGGCCACTGGTATATCAAGAGATGAAATTTCAGCATGCCTTGAGTACGCCGCATCGAATTTTTACTGATCAAAGAGAGTGAGAAAAGACCACTGGATAGGGTGAAGTGATGGAAGTGTCGGCTCTTTTGAGGTATCCTAATGTAACTATTGATATTATAAAAGCAGCGTTTTTTCATGAGAGAAGGGAAGATTCAAAGATGGAAACCAGCGTTAGTGTTCAGACACACAAAGACTTCAAAAAACCACTTCTCGGTCTCATAAAAAATCCTGAAAGGTAGTAGTCAGTGATTCATGATTAAAAACCTTCTTACTTCTTACTATTCACTTCTCACCATTTTCTCCCAGAGGGAGAAAAATCAGATGATCATCCTCCTCATCCTCATGGTTCTCATGGGGCTTTTCCAGGCCGTGGGGGTGGCCTCCATCCTTCCTTTCATGAACCTGGTGGTAGACCCGCAGATGTACGAGACCAACCAGTGGCTCAACTGGTTCTATAATTGGGGGAATTTCGACAACACGCAGAGTTTCGTCATAGCAGTCGGTTTCCTCGCTCTGGGGATCATCATCTTCGCAAACGCCATCTCCGCTCTCACCGTCTGGGTGAAGCTGCGCTTCGTCTGGCGCAATAACCTTTCACTGTCGCAAAAACTCTTGCATTCATACCTTTCCCGTCCCTATGCCTTTTTCCTCAACCGCAACTC
>SKXZ01000203.1 GCA_007128145.1 Candidatus Nitricultor lacus
GATATTTGTATATATAATTAAGAGTAGAGGAGGTGGTATTTGCCTACTTTTATACTTTTTCCCTGAAAGCTCGGCAGTTATATATTATCCACTACTCAGAAGGAGGTTGTTTCTATGAAAAAAGGTCTTGTGAAAATCCTTGTGTTGGCATTCTCCCTACTCCTTGTATGGATTTTCCTCCTCCCCGGAGCAGGGGCACAAGTGAGGGAATTCAGTGTTTTTCATGATAACCCCGAGTGGCAAAACATATGGGTAAAATTCGGTGAGGCCTCAGCTGAAGACATTGGTATTAAAGCCGTACCCACCGATTATGAAACGGAAATTTACACTTCCCGTGTGAAAATCGATCTCACCACCCCCCGGGCACCGGGAGTATTCAAGTGGTGGTTCGGTTACAGGGCGTTTGAGCTGTGGGATGCCGGATTGCTCGCTGATCTTTCGGATGTTTATGAAGAAGTAGGAGAATACATCGCACCCGGTGTTAAGGAAGCCCTATCCATGGATGGTGTTCCTTATGCATTACCCTTCAACGTAGGCTATTGGGTATGGTATTACAGCAAGGCTGTGTATGATGAATACGGACTTGAGCTCCCTGAAACATGGGAAGAATTTGTAGAACAGATGACCTTTTTTAAGGAAGAGGGCATTTACAGCATCGGTAACACCATTGGCGTATCCAGGTGGACTTCCTTTATCGTTTTCCAGGAGATTCTCTATCGCTTGGATGCTGATTTTTATTACCGCTTGATAAACGGTGAAGCACGGTATACCGATCCCACCGCGGTGGAAGCCATGGAAATATGGAAAGATTGGCTGGAGAAGGGGTATTTCGCCCCCATGGATGCCACCTATGTTGAAGATTTGCCTCGGATGCTGAATGAGGGATCGCTTGCGTTTGCGCCCTTTGGCGACTGGTATGGCGGTATATTGCAAGACCAGGGACTCGTCCCGGATGAAGACTACGGTGTTTTCATACCACCAGCTATCAACCCTGAAGGTGAAGGTGCTATTATCCTGGAAATATCTCCTCTTTGTGTCGGAATCAACTCACCAGACAAAGATATCGCCAAGGAATGGCTCAAATGGTATGCTTCTTCTGACAGCGCAGCGGATATCCTCTGGGGAGATTTACGTTTTCCATCAACCTTGAAGGTCACCCAAGACATGATTGAAGCAGACGACCCGGTCTTAGCGCGCATTTTAGAACTGGTGGAAGATTACCCCAATGCCTTGATCCGATACTGGGAAGCTACCCCGGTTGAGATCGTTGAACACGCCGTAGATGAATTCAACACCATGCTGGTTTCCCCGGGAAGCTACATGGAAATTTTGGAAAGTATAGAAGCCAGGGCGAAAGAAGTATGGCCCAATTATGGTGTAGATTATTAAATTCATTGGGATTTCCTCTGCAAGGTAATACTCATGGAAAAAGCTGATCTATAAACCATGTGCAGGTTTCTTCCCATACCGAACCGCTTGTTTTGAAGCGGTTCGGTATGGTCCATAAATACTCACTGTATGTTCTAAAAGTTTTGTTCTAAAAGTTCGAAGTTTATGTGTTAAAAGGGAGCTTCCTTCCTTAGTGAAACTTTCTGAATGGAGTTATACATGAAAAACCGAATACGCCCGAATAGTGCCTACCTCTTTTTGATTCCGGCCTTGGCCTTTGTGTTGATCGCTGAATTAATTCCAATGGTATACACAACATATTTCAGTTTTACGGAGTGGAATTTCATCACTCCACCGAAATGGGTTGGTTTCTCTAATTATCTGAATGTTTTTACCACCCCCGTTCTGATTAATTCGTTGAAAAATACGGCTTTTTGGGTTATTGGAACCCTCATATTCGCAGTCGCTTTCCCGCTGTTTATCGCATCTTTGATAAACCTGGTACCAACAAAAAGCATTTTCAAGGCCATCTTTATTATTCCCTCTACCTTTTCACCCACCGTCGCGGGTATTTTCTGGAGACGGGTTCTGATTAGCCGTCAAGGGGCACTTATGCCTTTATTTGAAGCGATGGGCCTCACTTTCCAACCCCTGCTGCCAAATCCGGACATAAATACATTTATTATGATCGGTGTGTGGATATGGCAATATTTCGGCATCAACCTGATACTGTTCCTGGTTGGTCTGGACACCATCCCTCGTGATCCTGTAGAAGCAGCGTTAATTGACGGAGCGAATTATCGCCAGGTTTTCAGCCACGTTACTTTACCTCTCCTGCGCCCCATTGTGCTTTTAGTAGTAGCTAACGCTATCATCAACTCCATACGTATGTTCGACATTCCGTGGGTTATGATAGAGGGTGGCCCCGGGAGAGCTTCAGAAACTCTGGCCATTTCACTGTATCGAGAATCTTTTCTTCTTTTTCGAATGGGCTTAGGCTCAGCAATCGCCGTAGTTATTTCTATCTTTGCGCTTCTTGCATCCTACCGCTATCTCGCTACCCTGGGGAAGGAAAAGGTAGCAGCCTGATGAATATCAAAATTAAAACTCATTACCTGATCCTGGTGTATGTCATTTTGATCGCTTTAGCCGCTGCTTGGATGTTTCCTCTTGTGTCCATGGGAACATTGGTTATAAAAAGCCCGGCTGAATTCAATACTCTTCCTTTTTGGAGCCTTCCCGAGATTCAAGCCATACCCGGAAACTTTTCATCTAACCTCAGAGCAGCGCTGGTGGATGCCGACATAGGACACAGTTTCCTCAACAGTGTCATATACGCCATGATCGCAGGGATTGGCTCTGCATTTCTCGCGTCACTCGCTGGATTCTCACTGGTACACCTGAGAATCCGGGCATCGCAATCATGGTTTATGAGTATCTTTATCGGTAATATGTTCCCCTTTCAAATGTTTCTCATACCTTTATACCTGTTCCTCAATGCCCTGTACCTTTATGATACCCGCCTGGGGCTTGCCCTTGTATATTTGGGAATATGTATACCTTTTGCCCTCTTTGTCTACAGAAATTATGCCTTTACCCTCCCCAGGGACTTCTTTGACGCGGCAAAAGTCGATGGAGCTACAAAATGGGGAGCATTTTACCGCATCTTTTTCCCCATGACCATTCCGGCCTTCGCCGTGGTATTCTGTTTTCAATTTCTATGGACGTGGAATGATCTCCTCTTCGGCCTTATCCTTTCGGAAAGATACAGGCCGGTCATGACTGCGCTTATGCGGTTATCCGGTGCGCGGGGAGCAGTACCGGAACCCATACTTGTTACGGGGGCGATTGTCGCTTCTTTACCGACAATAATTGTCCTGCTTGTTATGCTGAAATTTTTCGCAAGAGGTTTCACATTGGTAACAGAAAAGTGAGACAATACCATTGAGGTGATACCTATGACCAGCAGAGAAAGGGTACAAAAAGCACTTAACCACGAAGAAACGGACAAAATCCCGGTCGATTGCGGAGGCATGCGATCAACCGGGTTACTGGGAGTGGCGTATAACCGCCTGAAGGAACATGTTGGTATAAAAGGCGGAAAAACAAAGATTTATGATATAGTACAGCAATTAGCCATTCCAGAAGAATGGTACCTGGAAAAGTTTTGTATCGATGTGATGGACCTGGCGCGTACCTTTGCAGACAACGAAGAAGAATGGCGGGAGTGGCAGCTTCCTGACGGATCTCGTGCTTTCATTCCTGCCTGGCTGAGGATAGAGCGCAAAGGAGATTCCTGGGTCTGCATTAACAAGGATAACGATATTGTTGCGAAAATGCCTGCTGATTCCCTGTATTTCGACCAACTGATCTGGCCCCTGTACGGGGTACACAAGGAAAATTTTGACGATTTACCACAATCCATCGAAAAAATCATGTGGTCCCATATGACCGATCCCCTCTGGAAAAACGCCGAAAGACCGGATTTCTATCAATTGGTCCGGGAAAAAGCCCGTAAGCTTTACGAGGAAACTGACTATGCTATCATGACCGGCTTTGGTGGACAATTGTTTGAATTGGGACAGTTTCTTTACCGGAACGATGAGTTCATGATGAATTTGCTAGCTCACCGAAAAGAAATGGAAAAAATGTTCGATAAGCTGTTGGAGATCCACCTTGAAAAATTGGAACCATTTCTCGACGCGGTCAGCCCCTATGTACAGATAATCGTCATGGGTGACGATTTGGGCACCCAAAACGGCCCCATGATTTCCCCAAAACTCTACCGGGAAGTGTTTTATCCACGACACCGGGAAATATACCAAATGGTCAAGCAAAAAACAGATATTGCCGTTTTCATGCATTCATGTGGAGGCATCTACGAATTCCTGCCTGATCTCATTGAAGCAGGAGTTGATATCATCAACCCCGTACAGACACAATCTGCCGGTATGGATCCCATAAGGCTTAAAAAAGAATTCGGCAAAGATCTTGTATTCTGGGGAGGAGGAATCGACACCCAACACAATCTTCCCAACCTTACAGCACAAAAAGTGAAAGACGAAGTGAAGCGAAACGTGGAAATTTTCATGCCCGGGGGAGGGTATGTCTTTAATCAGATCCATAACATCCTGGCCGATGTGCCTCCGGAAAACATTATTGCCATGTATGAAGCAGTTCACGAAATGTAGAATTCTTGAGGCCTTTCCCTGTGTTTACGGTGTAGAAGATTGAATAGACAACGCAATGTATCAGTCACGCACCCGGGGTGAATATACATTTTACGGCTGATATTCGGGAAGCGCCCTGATGCCTCACTGAAAGGATTCGCTTGACAAACCGCCATGGTCAGCTATACTGTATTCACAACCGTAAGGGGATTACACAAAATGACGTCCCACCAGGGGGCGTCATTTTTTTTTGCTTTATTGATTAACATGGGAACACCCCTCGGCATATCGAGGGCACGGAATATGAAAATCAGTATTCAGTATCCAGGAATCAGGAATCAGAATAATTGAGTCCGTCACTGCGAGGAGGCGTCTTGGGCCGACGAAGCAATCTATGAAAAGTCGGTCTAGGGTCGAGGGTTGAGAGTTTAGGGCAAGGAGAAATACTCAAACCCGTCACTGCGAGGAGGCGTCTTGGGCCGACGAAGCAATCTATGCTTGTGTGTATGCAAAAAGCATAGATTGCCACGCACCACATATCGGTGGTGCTCGCAAGACAAAAAAAATAATGAACCGTGAACAATTTCACAAGATACAGGATGATGCGACAAACGAGGGTTGTGAAGCAACTGAAACGCCCTTTGCAGGAGCTTTTCACGCATCCTCGCATTTACGCATATACGCATCTACATTCTATTTACAAAGGAGCAACACTTATTCATGAAACATAGAGAACACAATGGATTTAACAAATACCCGCTTAGACAGGAACTCCTGCAAGCGATTGGCAGTAAAGGGTTTATCGAACCAACCCCTGTCCAGAGTGAGGTTCTCGGGCACGGGACTCTCACGGGCGACCTTATAGTCCGCGCCAAAACCGGCTCGGGGAAAACTCTCGCCTTTCTCCTTCCTATTTTCAGCGACGAAAGGATGATCAGCCGGATTCCCAATGTGATTATCGTTTCTCCCACCAGAGAACTGGCCATGCAAATTTCCCGTGAGGCGCTCTGGCTTTCCGGAAATCTCAACTGTACGTGTGCAACTCTCGTTGGAGGCATGGAAATAAGCGGTCAAATTCGGGATTTACGGCGGGGTTCATCATTGGTCATTGGTACACCGGGAAGAATCCTTGATCATATTCGCCGTGGGACCCTGAGTACAGACTCCGTTCATACAGTTATCTTAGACGAAGGAGATCATATGCTTGATATGGGTTTTCGGGAAGAGTTGGAGGGGATTCTCGACGCTGCCCGAAACCGAGAAAAAACCTGGCTTTTCTCTGCTACCATGCCTGATTCGGTTCGGAAACTCTCCCGCCGCTACCTCAAAAACCCGGAACTTATATCTCTCGTGAATGAAGGACAACAACATTCCGAAATCTCACATACCGTCTACACAGTTCCGAGAAAGAGGAAATTAGAAGGTCTGGTCAACGTGCTTTTATGGGAAAACTCTTCTCGGGCTCTCATTTTCTGCCATACCCGAGCTGAAACGATGCAAGTCGCCCATCGTCTTGTAGACGAGGGATTCCGGGCCGCTTGTCTTCATGGGGATATGAGCCAGCGAGAGAGAAACCAGGCGCTCTCTCAGTTTGCATCCGGGAGGGTAGCTTACCTCGTGGCCACCAATGTCGCGGCCCGGGGATTGGATGTTCCTGATGTGGAACATGTTCTTCAATTTGGGCTTCCTTCCGATACCGAAACGTTTATTCACCGCAGCGGAAGAACTGGAAGAGCTGGAAAAGTTGGCCACAACATCCTTCTATTAAACCAATTCGACGCTGAGAAACTTCGTATCATGCTGCGTGGAACCGGCATACACATCACTTGGCTTCCCGTACCGGACAGCTCTGTAATACACGATAAACAACGTTCCCTTTTCGAGCAAAAGATCTTTTCTCAAAAAGCAAAAGACAATCAGCAAATAAAAGCTTGGGCCGCTGACCTTATCGCCCGTGCCGACGTACTCGATCTCGTGTCCGGACTTTTAAGCCTATCCGGAAATTCATTACAAACCGGTTATGCTTTACAAAAAGAACTCCAAAGGGAAAGTGATCTTAGAAAAAACACAAACAGAGCATCTCAAATATCCAAAACATCCGAGCGGCGTCGACCCCGGCGGCAACGAGGGACTGCTGTCCGCTTGGGAATCTCCAATCCCGCAGAGTGGAATACCGGCCGTGTTCTGAAAACCGTATGTACCTCGCTTAAAGTCAGCCGCCAGGAGGTCGCTGAAATTGTTCTCAAGCCCGATCATATCATGGTAGGTCTTCTTCCCTCGGCTCTCGAAAAGTACCACCTTTACCCTGAAAACCTCTCCCAGGCCGGTCTTTTACAACAAAAAACCACAAACCGCCAGCCAAGAGGAAACAAGCGGTAAGTTTATCGGGTTTAGTCAATAAAGAAATAAAAAGAGTATCATCGTTACGTGGAAGCTGAGTTATTCTCTTCTTGGTGTGATTTGGGAAATGCCCCCTGGTAACGTTTGAGGAAGTTATGAAGCCTGGTAATCTGCGTGTTGATGTGGTCTGCCCATTCCCCCAGGGAAGACTCTCCTCTCGGAGTGAGCGTATACAGTCTTTTCGCTGGACCGGCTCCCTCCGTATGCCATTGTGATATAACCACACCTGATTCTTCCATCTTCCGCAGAGTTCTATACAGAGCTCCCGGGTCAAGAACTTTTTCAGTAAACCCGAATTCAACCAGCCGGTCCAGCAACTCATAACCATGCGATTTTTTTTCAAAAAGCAAAAGAAGGAGACAGGGTTCCAAAAACCGTCCCATTCGAAAACCGGGACACAGTTTCTGATTTTTGTCCGAACTCCATTGCTTAGAGGTATCACACAATCGATCCATCTCCATTTCCACTCAAACATTCAACTGCTTTTCCCCCAGTATACAGCCCCGTAGGGACATGCTTCAATACAGGCTCCGCAGGTAAAGCAGTCTGAATGTATACGTGCTTTCCCGTAAATTCCTTCCATGGCCTTACCGGGACAGGCAGATACACACTTTTTACATTTTTTACACATATCCCATTGTATTCTGGGTTTCATGAATGAAACCTGTTCGACTAACCAACTGAGAAAACCAAAGGGACACAACAGATGACACCAGGACCGGTAGATAAAAACGGAAGAGGCAAGAAGAACCGAGATGCTGACAATACCGATACTCAGGGAAGGAAGGACAAACTGTAAACGAAAAATACGAAAGGGATCGATCCACCCCAACCAATCAAGAC
>SKXZ01000168.1 GCA_007128145.1 Candidatus Nitricultor lacus
ACAGAGCTTGGTGACCGCTTTTATTTGACACGTATACGGGAGCGAAAAACCGCCGGTGGAGTGCGGGAGTTTGTTTTTGAAGAGGAAAAACAAAAGGTGTCGGTGCAGAAACATTCCGATTTTTGGGCAATCTGGCACTCACGGGTTTCGATTACTCCCCTGCGGCCTAATCTCACGGATTTTCTGATAAAGAACGATTTGCTGGAGGTCCTGTCAAGCGATAAAGGCGGGGGAAGGTGAAGCAGTACTTATGGATCGTGTTCGCGCAAGACTTATTTTACGGGGCTCCGTCCAGGGAGTAGGATACCGGTTTTATGTGACAAAACATGCCCAGCGTTTTGAAGTAACAGGTATGGTACGCAATCTTCCGGGAAGTGAAGTGGAAGTAGTAGCCGAGGGTGAGCGAAGAGAAGTTGAGGAGTTTATCGAGAAAGTAAAGGAAGGACCGCCAGGCGCATATGTGACGGAAGCCCGTGTTTTTTGGGAACCTTGGACAGGGTTTTACCCTGATTTTCGGGTGGAATACTGATGCAGGTCGATACCTCGCAAACCCGCCAGGCACGATATGAAATGGTGGAAACACAAATACGTAAACGTGGTATTATCGATTCCCGAATTTTACGTGCTTTCCAAATGGTCCCACGCCATGTTTTTGTACCTGCCGGTCAGCGCAGCACCGCTTATCGTGATTATCCCCTTCCTATAGGAGCAGGACAAACGATTTCTCAACCATACATTGTAGCGCTCATGACCGCTATTCTCAGCCCAAGTTCAACAGACAGGGTATTGGAAATAGGGACAGGATCGGGGTATCAAACGGCAATTCTGGCCGAACTGGCAAAAGAGGTGTTCACTATTGAGCGTATTCGGCAGTTAACTGAAAGCGCCGGTACCATACTGCAAGAATTAGGGTATAAAAATATCCATCTCTTCAACGGGGACGGGAGCAAAGGAATACCGGAGCAAGCACCTTTTGAGCGAATCATGGTTACCGCCTGTTCAAGCCGACTGTATCCCGCCTGGTTTGAACAGTTGCAGGAGGGGGGGAAGATTGTTCTTCCCCTTGGGGATTCCAATCACCAGGAATTGATCGAAGGAAGAAAAATGGGAGGGAAAATACAAACGATCACCCACGGAAGTGTGGTATTTGTTCCCCTGGTCCAGGATGAATAGCCCTTTAAGTTCGAGAATTTTAAGTTATAAAACCCTCTGATCATTTATCGTTTTTTCCCTCTGACCAAATTCCGGAAATTACTCTTTGGAGGTGTGAAAATGGAACGGCAGAACCGCTCGATAATGCAAAGTGCCATTAACGTAAGCAGTGCGGATGCAAAAACGATCAGTACCATGGTGGCTGCTGTTTCAAACGTTGCTCAGGTTGTGGTTGCTGATACCTCAAGCGATATTGACCATAACCGGACGGTGATTACCCTGTTTGGCATTGGAAGCAGCCTGAAAGAAGCGGTGCTTCGCATTTTCGCGGTTGCGCTTGATCTCGTTGATCTTTCAAGACATCATGGAGAGCATCCAAGGATGGGAGCGATAGATGTGATACCGTTTACTCCCTGGGAAGGAACGCAGATGGATGAATGCAGGAGAATCGCCTGGGAAACAGGAGAGGCTGTGGCAAACCGTTATTCCATCCCGGTATATTACTACGGCGAAGCTGCTTTGCGAGAGGACAGGAAAGATTTGTCAAATGTCCGAAGGGGAGAATATGAACTGTTGAAAGATGAAATCGGTACCGTTTCAGAACGCCGTCCTGATTACGGACCTCCTTGTATTCACCCTACCCTGGGTGCGACAGCAATAGGAGCGCGCGGTCCCCTTATTGCCTTCAATGTGAATCTTCATTCAGAAAATATTGACATAGCAAAGGCCATAGCTTCAAGGGTCCGGGGTGGGGGAGGAGGGCTTTCTGCGGTCAAGGCAATGGGTGTACACCTACAGCAACACGGAATGGTCCAGGTATCAATGAACCTGCTTGATTTTCGCAAAAGCGCGATGCACCAGGCGTTGGAAATGGTGAAAAGTGAAGCACGCCGCTATGGGGTTTCCGTGGCGGGATGCGAAATTATAGGTCTTGTTCCATTGGAAGCCTTAGTGGATTCTCTTTCTTTTTACCTTGGCATACCGGAACTTTCCAGGGGTAAAGTGGTTGAATACCAGCTCGATAGATATAAACGTCAGTTATGAACCCCTCTCATTATGGTGTACGTAAGCCACTAAATAAGTAAAATACCGCAATACATCACCGGCTGATAATAGACACATATATTCTGCTCTGTAATGCAGGGGGATCCCTTTATACAGGTATATTTCTCAATAAATATTTTTCAGGTACCCTCTTGACAATTTGACCTTTCCTGATTATAATTACTCCCAGAAAGTGAGAGTAAAAAACCATCCTTCATGGAAAGGAGGGTTGTGCGATGGCCAGAAGAGATTATCCAGCGAGAAGAACAGATTGGAATGACAGGTTTCCCAGCCCCTTTCGGACAGTGAGAGACATGCTTGGAATGCGCGGTCTCGACAGTTTGTTCGATGATTTCTTCACCACGCCTTTTTTCAGCCAGCCTGCAGTATCCCGGGGGTTCCCCGTGATAGATGTGGGTGAAACAGACGAGTCGGTTTTTGTTAAAGCCGAACTTCCGGGCGTTGACCCGAAAGACGTTGACGTGAACGTGTCTGATGATGTTATAGAGCTGAGAGGAGAAGTGAAGGAAGAGCGGGAAGAGGGAAGCGAGGATACTGGATTCTATCGCAGGGAACGGTACTACGGTACTTTTGAACGCAGCATTCCATTACCGGTTAAAGTCAAACAAGATGAAGTCAAAGCTCAATATAAAGACGGTATCCTGAGTATTACCCTTCCCAAGGCTGAACCCAGCAAGCCCAAAGCAAGAAAAGTCGAAATTGAGGTTTCTTAAATAGCAGAAAAAACTGAATGCGGATGCACCGGAATGTGTGGTTCAAAAAAACCGGCAGGTATTTACCGCCGGTTTTTTTTATGCGCCTTGGCTTTTATGTTGCTGTATACGCTTAGCCTCTTACGCCTTCTGACCCCCCATCCTTCTGGTTTCAGGGATTGAATTATCTTGGTAATTCTGCTATATTCACCCTGTCGGGGCGTGGCGCAGCCAGGTTAGCGTGCTTGACTCGGGTTCAAGAGGTCGGAGGTTCAAATCCTCTCGCCCCGACCAGTCTGTGGGCAGACACTTCTCAAATGATTTATTATCTCAGTAAATATATCGCGCTATTTTTATTGTACACCTTCTTTCGTTTTCGGGTGAGGGGAAGGGAATTCGTACCCCGGAACGGACCTTGTTTCATTGTATCCAACCATTCAAGCTATCTTGATCCGATTGTTGTCGGTTGTGCTTCTCCCCGTCGTGTGTATTTTGTGGCAAAAGAAGAACTGTTCAGCAATCCTGTTGCCCGATTTTTCCTCAAACAGCTTGGTGCCTTTCCCTTGAGGAGAGGGGAAGCCGACCGTGAAGCCGTAAAGACGATACTCGCGCTTTTAAGAAAGAACAAAGCGGTGTGTCTTTTTCCGGAAGGTACCCGTAACCAGGGCACTGTACAGGAGCTCCGTTCCGGAGCGGTAAAACTTCTCATGAAAAGCAAAGTGCCAATTGTGGTGGCAGGTCTCAGGGGTACTTATGAGAGCTACCCGCAGGGCAGTAAAAGAATCCATATCCATCCCATAAGTGTTTCGTTCTCCGTTCCCCTTGAAGAGCTTCCCCAGAACCTGGAGGAATCCAAAATGACTTTGATGGAAAAAATGGAGGCCTTGAGCAGTGCATTATAAGTTTCTTTTTTCATTAATGGCCTTGTTCATTGTATTCGCGTTGTTTTTTTTCGTTCCTCAATTCACAGCGGTTTCCGCTGTCGAGATCCAGGTCGAGGCGATATTCGAAGAAGTTGATGATGATACTTTCTTTTTTGACTACCCGGTTTATGTTTTAACCGATGATATAAGAGACCTGGTCATTGTAAGTGACTGGGGCAATAACAGGATAGTGGTTATGGATCGCTCCGGTAATACCCGAAGAGTGATAGGGAATCTTTCAGGACCGGTGGGGTTGGCAAAAGACAGGGCCGTAGGCAGATTGTATGTTGCAGAACAAGCGGCTAACCGGGTGCGCGTTTTCGACCTTGAGAATTTTGTGAACATTGATACCATAGAAGCCCATAATCCTTCCTTTGACGAGCCCCGTGGGGTTTGGGTGGATGAACAGGGACATATCTACGTGGTTGACACCAATCGTTCTCGTGTTGTGGTTTTTAACCGGAACGGAGATCAGTTGTTATCTTTTGGAAGGGAAGGAATGGAAGATGACCAGTTTTATTATCCACGGGGGATCACCATGGATCATCATGGAAACCTGTGGATTGCTGATACGGTACACCATGCCGTCAAAGTGTTTGACCGGAATGGAAATTTCCTTTTTCGCTTCGGGCAGAGTGGAAGTGGAGATTTGGACTTTGACCGCGTACGGTACATAACTACAGCAGGCGATTACGCGTTTGTGAGTGATTATAACAACCACCGGGTAAAAGTATATGATTTAGAGGGGAATCTTCAAACAATCTTCGGTGAACACGGTCGGTCTCCCGGGCAGTTTTCCTTGCCTGAAGGAGTATGGGTGGATAGTTATGGATATCTGTGGGTGGCTGATGCCGGAAACAGCCGTATCCAGAAAATAAACGTATTTTACTATGTGGACCGCAAATCACACTTGAGTACCTTGCTCGAAGAAGGAAGGGTTGAAGAAGTCGTGACATTGGCCGAAAGTCTTCCAACTGAAAGATTAGAAGAGCCGGAGATAAACCAGATACTTTTTGAGGCCTATCAACTTAAGGGAAACACCGAGCGGATGATTTTTTACGCAGAGAATTTATGGATCAACGACATGGAAAATCGTGAACGATGGGGAAATACACTCGGTAGGCTATATTACCAGCGTGCGTCAGGAATTCGAGGCGCTCAGCCCCTGGAAGCGGTTCGTGACCTCTATCACAAGTCTTACCAGTTCGGGTATCGGAGGGCTCTTATTCCATTTATATGGACAAGTTTTCTCCTCATGGGCGGCTCAAATATTTTTTTAGTTCTTTTAACCATATTGTTATTCCTGTTGCTCTTTGTGTTTCACCGATTACGGGTTTCTCGGTACCGGAGGTGATCTCTTATGATACGGCAACCGGCGGTGGCCGGTTACTTTTATCCAGAGAATCCGCGTGAACTTACTGAACTGATTGAAAAACTCTTGCATTCACCTTTTGGAGCAGAGGGAAGCCTCAATATGGGTAATGATTCTCGCGTTCGTGCAGTTGTGAGTCCCCATGCCGGATACCTGTATTCAGGCGCAGCTGCGACCTGTGCCATAAAGGCACTTACACATGCAGAACGTCGTCCTACTACTTATGTTCTTTTGGGACCCAATCACCGGGGGATGGGTAACCCTGTAGCGCTCAGTGGGGTTTCCGCGTGGAAAACGCCGCTCGGGGAAGTTCCGGTAAATATCAAAGCGGTAAATAGATTGCTTGAGTTGGACCCAATCTTCCAGGTTGACGATGGGGCTCATCGTCTCGAACATTCGATCGAAGTACAGCTCCCCATGATGCAGCATATAATTGAACCCGAAGTTTCGATTCTTCCAATCAGTCTTTTTGATCAAACTCAAGGAACAGCGACAAGAATCGGGGAGGCTCTCTATCGACTTTCACAGCACATTCACATAACCATTTTAGCAAGTAGTGATTTTACGCACTATGAACAAGATGTTGTAGCCCGGGAAAAGGACTCGGCAGTCCTTGAACACGTATACAACCTTGATGTAGAAGGTTTCTTTGGAGAAGTGAGAGAAAAACGTGTATCAGTGTGTGGACCGGGAGGAATCGCCGCCCTCATGAAATCTCATAAAGAATGGGGCGGTAGCCGTGGGAAGCTTCTCACATATTGTACAAGCGGAGATACGGGCGGTGAAAAAGAAAGTGTTGTTGGATATGCTGCGGTAGCGTTTCTCTAAGATATTTCCAAAAATATTTCCATAAAAAAGTGACAATTCCCTTTCGATCTATTGACACTTACATAAACGGCTAATATAATAAAAAGTTGTCCGTTTCGCAAAATATGAATTATTGGTGGGGAACCGGTACCTCAGGAAAAGAGTAATGAATTCTTACTAGGGTAGTTCTTCATAGAAAGGCAGATTTCACATATTACATTCTTAATGTACCTTTCAATTCCGTTGTCTACGAGCAAAGAAGAGCGGAGGGGAGTCTTTCGCTCTTCTTTGCTGTATTTTATCATGCTCATCTATAGAAATAGGGGAATTCATCGCACCCTGAAAGAATACTACCCAGTGCTTGCCTTCCTGTCAACTGATACCGGCGATGGAAAGTAATATTGTTCCTGCCTGAAAGTGGCAATTCCTCAATACTATTTCCTAAAGGTGGTGTGGTGCGTGAATCAGGGATTCATCCAGAGGCACAGTTTTTCCAAGTCCTCCTCCTTTGTTCAGCTTCCAAATTTTATTGAAGTTCAAAGAAAATCTTTCGAATGGTTTCTTCAAGATGGCGTAAAACCTGAAACCCGCCTCAGGCAAGGATTGCAGGAAATATTTACCGAGATATTTCCCATACAGGACTTTACAGGGAAATTAATGCTTGATTTTATATCGTATCGCCTGGAACCACCCCCTCTTCCCGTTAGAGAATGTAAGGACCGGGGAAGATCGTATGCGGCTCCATTGTACGCCAGGGTACGGCTGGTGAACAGGGAAAACGGCGAAATCAAAGAACAGGATGTCTACATGGGAGAAATGCCCTTGATGACAGAGCGTGGAACTTTTGTTGTCAATGGAGCAGAAAGGGTAGTTGTTACTCAGCTCATCCGTTCGCCCGGCATGTTTTTCTCAAGAGATCTCACACCAGCGGGGAAAACCGAACTCGGATTTAAAATAATCCCAAACAGGGGAGCATGGCTCGAATTCGGCATAGACCCCGGTGATATCATATTCGTTCGTGTAGACAAGCGCCGGAAGATTAATGCTCTCTCGCTTGTACGTGCCATGGGCTATGATTCTGACGAGGATATTTTGCAATTATTTGACTATCATCGGGTAATCCGGCAAACCCTTGAAAAAGATCCCTCCTCCAATCACCGTGAGGCGGTAATGGAGATTTTCAGGAAGCTGCGTCCATCAGAGCCTCCCACAGACGAAAACACACGTGACTTTATGCGATATCTCTTTTTTGATCCAAGGCGATATGACCTGGGTGGAGTGGGCCGGTATAAAATAAACAACAAATTGAAGCTCGAAGAACGCATAGTGCGTATTGAGGAATTCAACCTTGCTGAAGACGTCGTTATAGACAAGGAAAAGGGTGAGTGTTTACGGGATGCGTCAGTGATCCCTCAGGGTGAATCTGACCGGTACCAGGTTATTGCCCGCTCGGGAGAGAAAATTGACCGCTCAACCGCAAGACTTATTGATGAACTGAACGAAGAATACAATATCAATTATATTAAGGTATTGAATGACGACGACCTCCCGGTTACCGTGATGATTGAAAGAAATTACGCGGTTGAAAGTCTCAGTGAAGACCTGGAGGATCGGGAACTCAGCCATGACGTGGCTGATCCTGAAAGTGGTGAAATTCTGGCCCGCCGGGGAGATCGGTTGAGTTTTGAGGGCATTCGTAACCTGCGTGCCCAGGGTATAGA
>SKXZ01000151.1 GCA_007128145.1 Candidatus Nitricultor lacus
CTGTTTCACTGAATACTGTGAATTCACTGAATGGATTCTGTTCAAGCAATTGGGCAAACATATTTCCCCTGATTCCCATTCCAATTATCCCTACTTTGATCATAATTATCCTCCCTAATTTGAATTATCATAACATATTCATTTAATATACAATGATATATTACTCTTTGTAATCTCTAATCTCTTATACAGTAAATATATTTTTAATTACTATCATAACATAGGAATAATATATATTAGGAGGTTTTTGCATATAAATGGAGGCTTCATAAAGATGTTGGAATACGAAGAAACATTATAACCTAAATGTTTTATTTCCATGGATTTTTTGCTCGAAAGAGCATTCATTGCTTCACCTCAAAAGGTGATATATGAACTATTTTCTACTTTGATAATATTGCTAACTAACTATCTTGTCAAGGTTACCTATTAACCATTAGTTAATATTTTCATTCACATAAGAACTCACCATCTTGTATTAAAGACCGAGGGAACAGGCAATTTCTTACAGGGTGTAGATGGTTTTCAGGTGTGCATTAGACACCTATGTATTCCACCCTTGCTTTTGTGTTTCTTTCTTCACTTTTCATGCTCGGTGTCTTCCCTAAGTGTGAGACGGTTGGAGATCAATTGCTACAACAGGTTCATCTCCTATCACCCACGCGTCATGTCCGGGAGGTATAAACCCCACATCGCCAGGTCCAAATTCTTCTTTTTTGCCATCCTCCATTTGTACTGCAAAACGTCCTGAAAGAACCATCCACAAAGGATGTTCATCCTGGCAGGTTTCCGTTCCCATTAGCGGCCCTGCATGTTCAGAAAATCTCCAACCTGGATCGATGGTAAGACGATATACATCCCAATTGCCTATATGGACAAGATCAGCTTTGGCGTGAGGATATTCTTCTGTTTCATCCGGTTTGTCGAGACTCTTTATCATAAATTCAGTCATTGGGTTTTCCTCCTTTCACGATATCGTTTTTATCCTATCAATATCTTGGATCAAGGAAGTACATTATTTATCAAACTGTTTTATTGTTATTCTATTCCTTATATTTGTCAGTTGTTTACTTAGGTAGAAAATAAAGTTCCGGTTTATTGAAGTGAATTATTCTACCCGTGAAAGATCAGGGAAAGACCGTGCATTCCCTCATGTAGTAAGAAGGAATGCAGACTTTATCTTATTAAAACCAAAGTCACTGGACCCCCCTTCATGCCGGGGTGACGGAATGTGGTTGGCCGTGAGACTTGAAAAGTGAGTTTTCCTCTACTCACGACTCCCTACTCCCCACTCCCTGATTATTCTTGCCCCACTCATACTTGTTCGTACCAGAGGTCCTTACATGGGGAGTAGCCGAAGAAAAAACTATAAAACTATAATACAATACATACGAACTACTCAAATCTGCTTTTGAAGGAGGAATAAATGGAAGGCCAACACGGAGGGGATGGACCAAGGAAATGAAAATATTGATAAACAAATTTCTCTTTATTCTTTGAGAGCACTTATTTGGATCTTTCCAACAATACAATTGAGAATAAATGAATGATTGGCGAGTACCTCTCTCTATGGTGTTTCTTGCCAAAAAAAAGAAAAGAAATTGAGGTGACATCCGATGAAAGCACTGGTGAAACCCAAGCCAGAACCGGGCTTAGAGCTAATCGACCAGCCGATTCCTTCACCCGGACCAAGTGAAATTTTGGTTAAAATCCACGCTTCTGCCATCTGCGGCTCTGATATCAAGATCAAGAGGTGGGACCCTGTTATGCAGAACCTGATACGCACTCTACCGGTTATTCCTGGACATGAATGTGCGGGTGAAGTGATAGAGGTAGGAAACAATGTGTCCAAGGTAAAAACTGGAGACCGGGTAGCTGCCGAAACACATATCCCCTGTGGCAAATGCAACCAATGCCTGCGAGGACGGCTACATACTTGTGACAATATGCAGTTGTTCGGACACACGATTGACGGTTGCTTTGCCGACTATGCTCTTTTTCCCGAATCGGCCACCTGGAAGCTCCCGGTTGAGCTTTCATACGATTTGGGCTGCCTGCTCGAACCAATGGGAATTCCTTACCGGGCTGTGGAAAGGGCAAAAATATATAATGAGCCAGTGGTTGTTCTAGGGTGTGGCCCTATAGGACAATTTGCTATCGCCTTTTCCCACTTACAAACTGCAAAACCGCTGATCGCGGTTGACACCAACCCTTTGAGACTGAATATTGCCAAACAAATGGGAGCTGATTTTTGTCTTAACCCTCATGATGTCCAGGTGACAGAATCTATCCGGGATATTACCTCCTCATCGAGAAATGTCGCTGTAATAATCGAAGCATCAGGCAATGTAAAAGCATTTCAGGAACTTCTTCCAACCCTTCGGGCAGGAGGCAAAGCAATGGTTCTTGGTCAATCCAAGGATAACCTCTTGCTCAGTGTTTCTCCAGATATTGTTCTACGGGAACTTGAACTGGTCGGATTCTATGGTCGTTTACTCTGGGATACGTGGGAAAAAACCCAGGACATCCTCCAGACTGGACTGATTGATGTCACGCCAGTCATCACGAACCGCTACAGACTGGCTGATTTTAACAAGGCTTTTCAAGAAGCAGAGATGGGGAATGGATGCAAAGTTTTGTTTGTCAGTGACTGAACTTGTGATCATCAGTTCTTCGGCAGATATTTCTTCGGAAATTCGGCTCCTGCTGTATAACTGATTGATCCTAACTTAACCATCTGGTAAACATTAATCCGAAAATCCGGGCACACCGAGAAAAGCATATACGCTTCCCGGGGATCCATTCCGTATTCGTCGACTATCCACTCCAAAAGGCATTCCATTGCTCTTTCAATAGCGACTTCGAGCGGACGATCCGACACAAAGCACACCAGTGAACCGGGTTTTTCAATACGGGGACAGGGTATCTTTTTCCGCTTTATTACTTCACACCTTAAGAGGACGTCTGCTGCCATTTCGTTGGCAACCCCTGACCATTCACCATCTCCCTGTGAACCATGAACATCACCGATAAATAAAAGCGCCCCATCATGATACACATTGAGAAAAAGAATTGATTCGCTGCACATATCACGGCAATCCCAGTTACCACCCCAGATTCCCTGACCGACAGCGCTGGTTTCTACTTCTATCTGGGGCGCTACCCCGATTGTTCCAATAAATGGTTGGATATCCCAGCTCATTGTGTCAGAAAACACAGCCTTTCCGTCCCGGAAAGTCCCACTTGGTCCCACCTGGTGGTGTATAATGCGGGTAATGGGGTCAACATGAATAGACCAACGGTTTGAGTGACATAGACCTCCCTGACCGGGTTTGATCGCGGTCACTCCATTACCTGCAGGAATTACTTCATCGATATAAATAGCCAGAAGGTCTCCGCACTCGACCCCCCGCACCAGGACAGGCCCACTCAGAGGATTGGAGAGTGCCGGTTCGTACTCTGAATATGGTTTCATGTTTTCCGGAGTCAAAAGATCCTTTTCGCTCTGAATCTTCCCGGATAAGGCATCCCGGGTTTCAACAAGAAAATGTTCTCCTGGTTCTACTGTGAGCACCGGTTGTGATCGATGATCGAATACATAATGTATCGCTTTTTCCCTGGAGATTCGCTGCATGGCTTTTTACCCTTTTACCGCCCCGAAGGTTAATCCACGGACAATGTGTCGCAAAACAAGAGAAGCCAGGACTACTTGTGGAAGGATGGCAATAACCGTACCAGCAGCCATTTGACCCCATAGAACCTGTTCGTAACCGATAAAACCCAATAGACCTATTGTTACAGGCTGTGTATCTCTCCCAGCAAGAACCAATCCGAACACAAAGCTGTTCCAAGCAAAGATGAAGGCTAAAATCGCCGTAGCTGCCAATCCCGGTCGGACGAGCGGAAGAGAAATTCTGGTAAATATTGTCCAACGCGAGCACCCGTCGATCAATGCAGCTTCCTCGACATCTACCGGAATTTCTCCGAAATATCCCCGCATGATCCATATAGTCAGGGGAAGAGTGATGAGCTGATAGACCAATATCAAACCGGTGAAGGTATTGATCAAGCGAAGTCTTTGAAAGATGATGTATACCGGAAGAATAATTACAAGCTCAGGCGCAAAGCGAAAACTCAAGAAAGTAAATGCGAGTTCTTCTCTTCCCCGGAAGCGAAAACGGGAAAGAGCATAGGCTGCCGGGCAACCGACAGCCAAAGTAATTAATACCGCAAAACAAGCTATAATTAATGTATTGGAAAAATATTTTGGAAAATCTGGTCGTAATGCCTGAATAGCACTTCCAGGGTCCTCCGCCAGATCAGGGCCAACTGTAACTGCCCGGTAGTTTTCCATCGTAGGTTGGAAAACTATCTTTGGTGGCCAGGAGATTATATCTGTATAGCTCTTAAAGGACATAGTAATTATCCAATAAAAAGGGAATAGAATGAAAACAAAAAAGGCAATCAAGGCAATCCAGAACAATACATTTTTTGTTTGCTGATTTTTCCTGTACAGCTGCATACTCATCAGATGAACTCCTTTACATCTCAGAGACGTTCTGTGGCTTGACGCCAACGACGGATCAACACCATCGTTATCCCGTAACACATTCCCCATAAGAATAAAGCGAATACCAAACCCCTGGAAAGATTCGCCCAACGAAAACTCTCTAGATAGGATAAAACATGAAGAGTCATTGTCGAAGTTACCGGACCCCCTTGGGTTGTAGCGTAGATAAAATCAAATACTTTAAATGCATCTATAGCACGAAATGCAGTAACCAGAAGAAGAAAAGGTGTGATCATGGGAAAAGTGAGAAACCGGAAAACCTGAAAATCATTTGCACCATCGACCAAAGCCGCTTCATAGGGTTCACGGGAAAACCCCTGAAGTGCAGCCAAAAGGATCAAAACAACAAAGGGAGTGAACGCCCAAATATCAATGAGGGCAATGGAGACAAGCGCGGTAGAAGTTTCTGATAACCATGGTAGAGGATTAAATCCTATTGATATCAATATATAATTTAATATGCCCCGACTGGGGTTCATCATGGTCCGCCACATTAAAGCCGTGACCACGGGGGGAATCATAAGAGGAAGTATAATCAAGGAGCGGAAAACTATAATCCCCTTGACCTCCCGGTTAAGCATGAGAGCGACAGCCAATCCTAGAGGAATCTCAATGAAAAGTATAATCGCAGTATACCGAAGTGTAACCCACAGTGAATTCCAAAAATCAGAGCTACCCAATATCTCTATCCAGTTTTCCAACCCGATAAAATCAGGAATTGGTCGGGTGAGGCGATACGAAGTGAAACTGTTGAACACACCCAAGCCAAAGGGATACAATATCCCGATAAGCATTAGAAAGGCTGGAAGAAGAAAGAGGTAAGGTATCAGATGCCTCAAGTTTTTCTTTGTTCGCTCACTCATGGGATGTTTTAAGCCTATAATCTTTTCCGTAATTCATTTGAGTGCCCTTTCTTATAAGCCATAATGTGCATGTATTCCCCGGAGGAAGAACCCCCCCCGGGGAATAGATTGTTCAGTCTTGCAATCCAGCCCGCCGTAGAATAGCGTTGATATCTTCCACAGCATCACCAAGGGCTTGCTCCGCGGTCTTCTCTTCCAAAATAACTTCCTGAAAGGCCTGAGCCCAACGATCACCTATAGCCGGCAATTCTGGATTCGGTGTCCAGTAAAGCCGTGCGTAATTATTAATGAGATCCATCACCACTTCTTTGTAGGATCCCCACCCACCGATCAGCTCGTTGATGGAAGGGTCTTCCCAAACAGATGTCCGTACAGGGTTCATGTTTCCTTGCAAAGCGGAGTCTCTCATAACCTTCATAGATGTTGCCCACTGCAGGAAGAGCCATGCTGCTTCTTTCTGCTGAGAAGATGACGACATGGCCATGGACCACAACCATATATTACTGGCAGGATCTCCCGGAGGTCCAGCCGGAGGTAGGGCGTAATCAATTTTTCCCGCAATCATAGATCTGCTTTCGTCTTCGAATGCGATTGCCTGGTGATCAGCATCAATATAGAATGCATACCTCCCTGCTGCAAAACCTTCCTTGGCCTCATACCAGGTATATCCTGTAATTCCCTCAGGTCCGGCTTCCCTCAAAGTCCTTGCCCACAGTTCGGTAGCTTCGATACCTTCGGGACTGTCAATTATGCAGTGGAAATTTTCATCGAGGTCACGGCCACCATATGAGAAAAACACCGTTCCATAAGCCGTGTGTACTGTCGGCCAACTCCTGTGACCTCGAGCACCTATGCCATACATTGTTTGACCATCCACTTCTCCAGTCAGCATAACTGCTGTTTCGTAAAGCTCTTCCCACGTTTGTGGCACAGTTGCTCCAGCAGCTTCCAGGATATCTGTCCGATACACCAGGTTATAAGCCTCTTCTTGCAGTGGAATGGCCCACAGTGGACCAGTTCCAATCGGGCTACCGGGATTTCCATCCCAGCGGCTGGAAGCGATCAGTGATGGAATGAAATCATCCATATTGTAATCATCGCTCGTTAGAGATGGATCAGCCAGGTATTCATCAAGGGGTTCTACCCAACCTGCGTACAAATATTGCCATGTTGTAACAGGACCAGTCATAAAGAGGTCGTAGGTACCGGCACCTGTGGAAAGGTCAATTAAAAGTTTTTCCCTGAATTCTTCTTCAGATAGAATTTCATAAATAACTCTGATTCCTGTTAGAGTCTCAAACTCAGGTATGAGGGGCAACATCGACTCTGTAAAAGGGTGGCGCACCAGAATCAAGCTTACTTCGTCACCTGCTCTTTGTGTCCAGTCAAATTCACCTGCTAAAACAGCAAATGAGACGGAAAGAACCAGAAAAATTGTTAGAGTAAAAACCATGATTTTTTTCATCTTCAGGTAACACTCTCCTTAGTGTCTGATTTTTGTTTCCTTGGTGCAGGCTGCGCGCTTCCTGAATGTATAGAAAGTCAGTTACTATCACCTCCTTTTGTTTGTAAATAAGGCAATCTTGCCTACATCAATATCTGTTATGCTTAATGTGATATTATACATGTCTCGACTTTATTCTTCTACTCTCTCTCGCTCTCTCCCTCATAGTTTTTACTTTCCCAAATTGAGACGATTTCCCGTCACTGAAAAAGGTAATAAGTTCGATGTACCAATGGAAAATACCCTTTGATCTGCCACCTCTTGTGAGGTATTAGAAGCTATCGATAATCCAGATGTTATCTACAGGAGAATATTGATGAATTGATTGCAACGAAAAAATTTTAACTCGGGAAGAGTTCTAATGGTGGCATAAAGAAACAAATAAAGAAATAGGTTTATCATTACCGCATGTACACCAACCAAGCAGTTTGAAAGGAGCCGCCCTGCTACCTAAGTTGTGACATCTAAAGAACGGTGAGAGGTGAGAGGCCGTGAGCCGTGTTGGGTCAGGGGAAGGTGAGACGGGGAAGATGATGCGGGGAAATGGGGAATGCCCTGCGGGCGGAGGCCCGGTGTTCTCGGGCTAAAAATCATAGATTGCCACGCCTCACATGTCGGTTCGGCTCGCAATGACAGACTTGCTGAAAAGATGGTGAATTGGGGAAATGTTGAACTGGGGAAGTGGCTGAAGAGCCGTAAGCCGTGTTGGGTCAGGGGAAGGTGAGACGGTGAACGGAGGAAGTGGAAAACGGTTTTCATAC
>SKXZ01000091.1 GCA_007128145.1 Candidatus Nitricultor lacus
AGCCTCGACCGGCAACACGGCTTCCTAACAAAGAATCAAAACCGGTATCGAAAGTTATCGGATCACCAATGCGCACCGTAGAGAGAACTTCTTCTCGGTCTTTCCCCCCTATATCAATCCATTGTTCCCGAATCCTACTCACTTTCAGACGTTCTTTTTCCTCAATCAGGTGAATAGGTTTTTTCCCTATTACACCGGGTACAACTCCATCCCTGGTATGAATGTGTACCCGCTTTCCCGGTGTAATATGTGCGTCAATACCGCCTACAGCGGAAAAATAGATAAAACCCTGCTCATTCACATGTTGAACCATCAATCCAACTTCGTCACAATGCCCGGCTAGCATAACTCTCACTTTCGCTGTAGGATGAATTACGCCGAAGGCATTTCCATGAACATCCTTATACTGCCTGTCGGTCTGTTCTTTTACCCTGCGAATAAACAGCTCCTGCACTCTTTCTTCAAATCCTGAAGGACTGGGAGTCTGGATAAGAGATCGTAAAAAATCCAGCCTATCTGCTTCCATGAACGCATTCTCCCTTCTGTTGATCATGGTGGTTCTTTCTCTATAGCCAACTCATGTTTTTTCTACCAAAACCTGCGTATCCAAATAATACCTCTACAATTTATTTTAAAAAACAAGCAAGATCCTCTGCAGGTAAAAATCCCCGCCTCCTTCGACAGCGTCAATTTCCAGACGAAGCCGGTTAGAGCCAAGTGTAAGGAAATCTGAAAGATAGAAAGCTTGACTCTCTAATGGTGTTAATCTTCCCTCACTACTCAAACCGGAATACACTTTATGGTCATTAAGAAAAATACCAATCTGCGCTCGTTGTTCCGATTTCCCCCACAGGTAAACAGCTCCTGACTGTAAGGGTTGACTCAAGTGAAAATGAACCTCTGCGTAACCACCTGGCTCCATTGATAGAGTATAGAGTGGATTGAGAGAATACCCATGAACAAAATTCCCGCGGTACACAATGTTTTCAAAGTTCGTATCAGCTTTTCCACCACTTAAATCAAGATAATACAGGCTTTTCCCCGTATATACTCCAGTTCCACTTACGGTGCCGTAGGAAACATCATGAGAGGGAAGCAGGTGGCGCACGCCCTCGAAAGCAACAGACAACTCAACCGTTTCAGTGGCTTCCACCCGTGGAGCAAACCAGCGGTTTCCTGTTTCTCCCAGTTCATTTGTTCTGGTAATTTCACTCTCCCAGCTCCCGCGACTTGCTGACCACACGACAGTTCTGCCTTCAACAGCTTCACCCCTCAAATCGGTCAATTCGGCCCCGAAGCTCACGCTCTCTCCACTCGTTACATGGAAACTCTCCGGTTTAAGCACTAAAAGTGTTTGAATCCTTTCCGGATTAACAGTAAAGACAACAGTCTCATCACTGGGTCCATAAATCATGTCTCCTTCAAATAAAGCCCTCACCCTGACAGGTGTTCCTTCCTGGAATCGTGGAGCACTGAACCATATTTCCGATTCCCCCGCTGTGTTGGTAAAAGTCTGATAGCGATCAAGGGTTCCTTCGTCTACCTCCCATTGTATGCGCCGGTTAACCAGAGCATTACCCTCTGCATCTAACAGGGCAGCCCTGATTCTCAGTTGACCACCTGCTGGCATTTCAGCCGGAAGAGAAGCAAAACGGATTACCGTACGGGTTTTTTCTCTCCTGGAAGACACCTCAATTATAGCCCGGTTAAGATACGCTCGTTCACTTATGAGTTCTTCTGCCCTTGAGGGATTTTGTAAAACTTCAATCAGTATCCGATCGGGAACAATCCACGAAGAATGAATAATAAGGAATCGTTCCGTCCCTTCAGGTTGTGCAACGATGCCCCTGAAACTATTTCGTGCTCCGGCCGTTACTCTCTCATTATTTCGAAGTATTCTTGCCTTACCATCCGGCGTATAGTTAAAAATACTTACATAACCATCTAACACGCTTTCATAACGAAGCGTGATATCTTCCCCAACGAAATAACTTCCATAATTACCCCGGTCTGGCGTGAGGGTAACAAATGGCGAAATGGGAATAAAGTCTATATCCCTTACTTCAATGGCAGATAGTTCAAACTCAAATACTTGAGCTCCAGCCGCGTAAACCATGCACAATAAAAGAAATATGGCACATATGGACCATAGGATTTTTCGAATCATAACGGTACCCTCCATCGACTAATCTTTTCTTAAGCCCCCTCGATCGACCTCCCAACTCACATTCGACATTCTATGCTCTCTCCGCTGTTGACAAATGATTGGATAAAATCATATTCTTTCACATCAGCCCCAATGCGACAATTCCGTCCTATAATAAGTCCGGGTGGAATTCGTGTATTCTTTCCCACCACATTCAGGCCCGAACGGAGTACATCCGGGTATTTCATGTTTTCCCTCTTATCCTCACCCCATCCAATCCGTGCGTTTTCTCTTACTCTAACTGATTTATCGAGAATAGACCGGTCAACCTGCGCTCCAGCTTCCACGACTACGTCATTCATTACAATAGAATCTCTTACCAGTGCCCCTTCACTCACAAAAACTCCATTGAACAAAACAGAATTTTCCACTTTACCGTTAATTATCGTTCCTTCTCCAAGAATACTTGATTCGACACATGCAGTACTTCCCAATTTCACTGGTGGGCGGTCTTCTTCGGGAGTACGGATAGGCCAACTCCGGTCATACAAATCAAGGGGAAATTTCTCGTCCAATAGATCCATATTCGCTTCCCAATAGGCATCCAGTGTCCCTACATCTTTCCAATAGCCCTGGAAAAGGCAAGCATAGACCTTACGAGTTTTAATCAATCGGGGTAAAATATCTTTGCCAAAATCAAACCTGGTCCCTTCGCGGATCACTTCTCTTTCCATCTCTTCTTCCAATATGTCTGTGTTGAAAATATATATCCCCATACTCGCAATATAACTGGCTGATACCGGAGGTTTTTCCTCAAATTTTATTACCCTCTCCTCATTATCTGTGGTTATTATGCCGAAACGGCCAACCTCTTCAGGGGATACTTCAACTCCGCCCAAAGTAATATCCGCATGATGACTGTAATGAAATTGCAACATTTCCCGGTAATCCATCTTGTATATATGATCACCTGACAAAACAAGGACTAACGATGGTGAGCGATCTCTTATAAAACGAAGGTTCTGATAAACGGCATCTGCAGTACCTCGGTACCATCCAGTCAATGCATCACTCACATATGGTTGTAAAAGGAATACCCCACCCACCATGCGGTCGAGATCCCATGCTTTTCCTATTCTGATATGATCGTGCAGTGAACGGGGGTTATACTGTGTAAGCACTCCGACACAGTGTATATCAGAATTCACACAGTTACTCAGACAAAAATCAATAATACGGTACTTTCCACCAAAGGGTACGGCAGGTTTTGCCCGTTTTTCCGATAATACATCAAGTCTTCTGCCCTCTCCCCCGGCCAAAATCAGAGCAATGATCTCCGGAGAACTCATGCTCCCCACTCCCTTTCTGTCAAGAAAGCTTCTGAATTTACCTACTCTTCTGAAGGAATGGCTCATGCAAAGTAAAGGAGCTGATTACTGCTATAATCGCCTTATTTCCGCTTTATTTATACGCCCATCGTCCACCTCCAGGATCCCAAAAGAAAAATACGGAGCAAAAACCATATCTGTTGGGCTGCCCGGGTTGAAATATAAAATACTATCAAAGTGTCTTATCAAAGGCTGGTGCGTATGTCCAAATATCAGAACGCTAATTTGCTCTTCTGTAAAAAGTGATTTCACACGCTGAATAATGCCCGTAGGAGCTCCCCACCCATGAGTCACCCCCACTGTTACTCCGGACACCTGAAATATATCACGTTCTGGCAATTTCCGTTGCAAAATATCTTCATCCATGTTGCCTCGTACGGTTTTGATGGGTATAAAACCGGCCAACTCATCGAAAACCTCGGCTCGGGTGAAATCACCTGCATGAACAAGAAGATCATATTCACAAACCGTATCCAATAGTGAAGAAGGAAGGCGAGGTGCTCGTTCCGGAATATGAGTATCAGATATTATTATGATGCGTTCCATAATATATCGCTCCTTGTCGCTATTGTACCACCACCTGATGAGAACAGGAACGATGGATCCTTTTCTCTAAATAGATTGTATATGCGTAGATTGTATATGCGTAAATGGGTATATCAAATGGGTAGAAGAGGAAACCCAAAAAAGCACTACTCACCGTTCTTTCGATACTACTACACAGTGGCAGGTTCCCTCGACGCTCATCACTTAACTCTCGACCACCTTAAAGCCACTGGATTCCGGCTTACTCCATGCAAGAATGCATAAAGTGCATTGCCCCCGGCTCTTATCCGTCTTACGTCTTACGTCTCCCGCCTCACGGTCTTTACCCGTTTCAACAATTCCCCGTTTCCCGGTTTTTTTCAGAGTCCTATTCTGTATTCTGCCGCTTTCACCGTATTAGCCATCAGCATAGCGATTGTCATAGGACCGGCTCCTCCAGGTACAGGAGTGATAAGGGAAGCTACCTTGGATACACCCTCAAAATCAACATCCCCCACCAAACGGTCGTTCACCTTGTTTATACCCACGTCTATCACTACTGCTCCTTCTTTCACCATTTCTGAGGTGACAAGACCGGGAGAACCTGCCGCTGCTATAAGTATATCCGCGGAGCGGGTAAAAAACTCGGGATTTCGGGTACGAGTATGGCATACCGTAACCGTAGCATTCGCACCTTTCGCTTTCTGAATCAACATCATGGTGAGGGGTTTTCCGACAATATTACTTCTTCCGAAAATTACGACATTTTTTCCCTCCACTTGAACACCAGAGCGTAGTAAGAGCTCTTGTACACCCCAAGGAGTGCAGGGAAGAAAGAGCGGATCACCGATTACCAGCCTTCCCAAATTTTGGGGATGAAAACCATCAACATCCTTTTCAGGAGAAATTGCATAGAGTATCTCTTTCTCGTTGATATGAGAAGGAAGAGGAAGCTGTACGAGAACCCCGTGAATGCTTGGATCCTGGTTTAAATTCTCCACAAGGGCTAACAGTTCTTCTTGAGATGTTTCTTGAGACAGATCATGTTTTACAGATAATATTCCCAGCTTTTCACAAGCTCGTTCTTTGTTGCGGACATACACCTGACTTGCGGGATCATCTCCTACCAAAACAACCGCTAAACCGGGCTTTGCTCCCTTATCCGTCAGTAAATCCACTCTCGGGCGCAATTCTTCCCGAATATCCATCGAAATTTTCTTCCCATCGATAATTTGAGCCGTCATTATCAGCACCTCCACTTATTTTCTTTTCGGTTCTCCAAAAAACGAAACATTTTCTCTTTGTGCAGGTTAAGAATACGCTCGGAAGGAAATTTGACCTGGGAAAGTAAATCCAGAGCATGAGAGTATTCACCGATTTCATGGCAAAAATGGGCATCGCTTGAAACAACCAATTCTCCTCCACAGCGCATTATTTCCTGGGCGATTATACGGCAATTATCACTACTCCCCTTCCTGCTAACGGAAAACGAGCTATTGTTGATCTCAAATATTTTTCCTTGTGAAACTGCTTCTTTTACTACTACCCTATAATCAAGAGGATACCGAGGATTACCGGCATGAGCGACAATGTCTACCAAGGGATTTGACAAGGCCTGCAACAGAATGCGGGTGTTCTCTTCCCTGCTCCCTCCACTGTATACCTGGGGATGGAAAGAAACAATGGCATAATCAAGCTTCTTCAGCACATGAGGCGGAAGATCAAGGTTGCCGTTCTCATCAATTATGTCTACCTCAGCTCCAAAGAAAACACGTACCCCTTCTATTTCCCAGGGGAAATGGCCCCTGGCTTCGAAATAAATTGACGGCGGACCACCTGGCATGGAGGGCCCATGATCAGCCACTCCAAGGGCAATCAATCCTTTTTTCTTGGCAACATTCGCATTTTCTAAAACAGTACTGTAGGCATGGCCACTTGCCACAGTGTGAACATGCAGATCACCGATAATTGAATACATGGCTTGTCACCTCTATGTTGGACCATTACTTTACTTTCCCGCTCGTTTCATCCAAAAATCCCAAGTGAGGGCATCAATTTCGACTCGTGGCGGATCATTCATGATGTCAGTTTCCCTGAGCCACGCATTATAACACGACATTGTATGCAAAAACGCCATTATTCCCCCTAAATTTTCTAATCGCTCTCCCTGTAAATGCAAACGCACTTGAGGGGAATCTTCTTTCTTGAGATATGCATCCAGCGCCTCTTCCTGGGCTAATCCCAATAAGGATAAAGAGGAGCCTGTCAAAGAAAAATATTGCTCATCCAGGTAATTGTTATTTTTCAATTGCTCCGGAATATTAATGAATAATTCCTTTTCTTCTTCTTCCCAACCCTCAATCAAAAAAAAGACGGTATCTTTTTTCCACTGCATCTGTTCTTCCACGCTGTAATTCTTGAAGGCAGACGGAGAAAGTATTTTATAATTGAGAGGGTTCTTCGAACCATAACCACTTTCATCCAATAGAGGCAGGATAGACCCTATTCCATAGAGGAAACACTCCCGTACCGATAGAAAAATGACTTGATTAACCCCACTTTTTTCCGCCCGCCATAAACGATATGCTAAAGATAAAGCCGGAAGAGGGGCAAACCTATACCCTATATGAAATCCTTCCTCCAGTAAAGCGGGTTCTTCTCCCAACGCCAGCAAAGGAAGATATACAAGCTCACTTTGCTGCCAAAATCGGGCAAATGCAATCTCTACCGGGATAAAAGAGAATTGGAGGAAACGGGCTCCCTCAGCCAGTGGCCCATGTATGGGACCAGCAAAAACTTTTCTCCAGTGCGGAAGGGACAAGGCCGCTGCTAAAAGTTCTGACTGGTTGAAAGTACCAGACAGTATAACCAGTATAACATCGTCCGCATGCAGCGATTGATACAGCTCTGATAGTTGAGTAATATCACCCAGCGAACAAAAGAAGACTTTTCTTTCCGGCACCTGCTTCCCTGAAGTTGCGGCTAATCCTCGAAGAAGAGATGTCACTTCTTCATCCGCCAGAAACACAATATTGCTCTTTTCCTCCAATACCGTATGAAAAAAAGTTGTCAATCTCTCAATGTTTATTACATTATTACTGAGGGGTGGAGTAGGATAAAACGAGATATCAGGCTGGCTATCCTCTTCACCAGCCATGAATCCACTTATTTCCAAGCGATATGGAGAAATCAGGTGTTCGTCCTTACCCATAAACCGTATTGGATACTGTCTTCCAAGGCTTCCCAACTGGCCTCAATAAGATCTGTTGATACTCCCACAGTCCCCCATGTCCTGGTACCATCCGTGGACTGAATGAGGACCCTTATGCGCGCCGCTGTTGCCTCTTTTTCATTGAGAACCCGAACCTTAAAATCAAAAAGACGAATCTTAGAAAGATCGGGAAAAATGTTTTGAAGTGCCTTGCGTAGCGCATTATCCAGGGCGTGAACCGGTCCATCTCCCTCGGCGGCTGTATGAACTATCGTATCACCTACCCGTACCT
>SKXZ01000046.1 GCA_007128145.1 Candidatus Nitricultor lacus
GAACGGAGGAAGTGGAAAACGGTTTTCATACTGTTCACCAATCACTGGTAATTCACGCATTCTCGCATATACGGACTTACGCATTTGCAATCTGGTTTGGCCTTTGGCATTATGCACCCCAAGCAGTGTCTCCCAGCTCTTACCCGGGAGGTTCACGCTTTTCGTCTTATTTGCAATAATCTTAGGGTTCATGTGGGGATGGGTAGCATGGAGGACAAAATTAATCCGATTGACCACCATTGCCCATATTATCCTTGATTTCGCTGGTCTGGGCGCACTGTTCTATTTCGGATAAAGACAAATTACCCTCGTGGAAAAGCACCTGATCTGCCCTACGTCCCCTGAACCGCGATCTATGCTGATTCCACCTCTCCTTCCAAAAATGGTTCATCGATTATGAACTTTATTCAAAGGATTATTCTTGCCCCTATCGAGCTTTTTGCATGTCTTCCCATAACTCTACTACATTGCCTTCCATGTCGGTAACATAAATGTAATCACCTGAATGGTAATAACTGAAGAAGAATTCCACACACACCTCAACAACTTGATAACTTGGTAGACACCGTTCCTGCTAAATAGTGAAAGCTAAGGGTATCGGCAATGTCACGCTAGGCGTACCCATGTTTCATGGTTGATTTTATACATCTTTGCATTTGGCCGGATACATTAGCATGCATCCCAACACCGTCAACTTGGAAATAATACGGCATCCGGCTGCCTTAATGAAGATAAAGCGGTAGTTCTTTTATGGAATCGTTAGAGCACCATATGAGCTAAGCGTTCTCGGTGCTTAACTGTCTGCTATATGGAAAAGGTTGAATATGTCTCATATGCTTCGAGCATGGCCTCGATATTTCGAATGGGGACATCCGGTTGAATGTTATGTACCGCTCCGAAAACAAAACCTCCCCCCGGCGCCAAATCATCGACCGACCTTTTCACGGCATCTTTCACTTGTTGAGGTGTACCATTGGGTAAAGTTTCTTGAGTATCACAACCACCTCCCCAAAAAGTGAGAACATCACCAAACTCGCGTTTCAGCCGCGCTGGTTCCATATTTTGGGCTCGTAAATGCACAGGATTGATAGCCTCTACCCCAACGTCGATGAGATCAGGCAACAGTTCATAGATGCTTCCGCAGGAATGAAAAAGAATTTTTGCCGAAGTCTTTTTCTTGATGGCCGTGAATAATTCTTTGTGCCAGGGCTTGATAGACCTTCTGTATAAATCCGGTGAGATGAGAGGTCCGTTTTGCCCTCCCAGGTCGTCTCCTTCAAAAACCACATCTATCAGGTCTCCCACCTCATCAAGAATATTATTCCACAGAGCGATTTTCATGTGTGTAAGCTTTTCCAGGATCAGGTGGGATCGCTTCGGATTTGTGATTAAAGTAGCATAGCCTTCTTCGAAACCATGCAGCCAAGTGAATGTTTCAAGCAGATTCGGGGGGAGACTTGGCCCTGCCACCAGGGCACGGTCATGTTCCCGAAGCATTTTTTCAGCAGTGTCTCTGATTCCCTCCACTCTTTTCGGATCTGAAGCATCGGGCCAGGAGAAATCAGGCAACGCTTCATCAGGAATTTTCGCCAGGGGAGTCGAGGAAAGGTCAAAATAAAGTCCCTGATCTTTCGGCATCTTCCACATCACACCAAACTCATCCACAAACCATTTTTCTGTTTCATTTTCTTCTATCTTGAGCTGCCATCGTGCTGGCTCGTTCAAGGGAATATTAGAACAGCTGGCACCGATTTTTGCCAGAAAATCATTCTTCGGTAATATCGTTTGCATCACAACTGAAAGCAACTCTTCCTCGGTATCTTCCGGCATGCCCCAATGCTTTCTCAGGTTCTGATAGCACAAGCGGTGCAGGCTGCTGCAACAAGTGCCTCCAATATCCAAGGGTATCTTTTCAGGTTCAGAATGATTCAAAGCAGCTTGTAACGCTTCACGTTTTCCCATGGAATATGCCCCTCCCAATCCAACACTGAAAATTAAGATAACAGTGTCATTACTTATAGTGAATTTTCCATTAAAAGGTCCAATTATTAAGGTGAACGAATAGAAACATATGATATTCCCGCTGCGCCAATTGCCAGGAAAATACATATTACCATCATTACACGGAACCCACGGACAAAAGAACGTTCAACCATTTCTCGTACAAGCTGTGATGAGGTAGAATCGAAATCTCCAGGAGCTTCGAGAGCACCCAATCTCCCCGAAAGAGCTAATATTCTCTCTTGTTCTTCTCTTCCGAAAGAAGACTCCTCAAGGAGAACCCCCAAGTGCACTGTGAACACCATCACCATGAAACTTCCGAGAACCGCTATGGCAAGAAGGCCTGCCACCCGGGCAACTGCATTGTTTACTCCTGAAGCTGTTCCCGAAAGAGATTCTTTCACAGCCAGTGCAGACTTCGTCAATGGCGGGATGATACATGCCATCCCCACACCATAAAGGACTAGCCCGGGAAAGAAACCACTCCAATATCCTGCACTTTCCCCCGGTAGGGCAAGCAGCCCGAATCCTGAAGCAACGAGGAAAGGGCCGTACAACATCTGGTGGCGGGGACCCAGGCGATCGGAAAGGGTTCCGAAAGGACCTGCCAGTAAAGCGATAAGTATGCTGAAGGGAAGAAGGGCGAGCCCGGCCTGCAAAGGAGAATATCTTTCAATTTGTTGAAGGCGGAGCACTAAAAGAAATATAATTCCGTTCAACGCAAAATATAAAAGTAAAGTAGCAACATTGGCTCCCGCTACCAGAGGGTTGCGAAATATGAAAAGAGGGAGGAGGGGGTGAGGAGAGCGCCGTTCCTGCAGAACAAAGAACAGTAAGAGTACCATTCCTGTAATAACAAGAAACAAGGCGGATCGGGATGTACCTATCTCGTTCGGAAGGAGAATGAGACCCGTGGAGATGCCGAATAGTCCGGACCCCGCAAGCACAATGCCGGGCCAATCCAGGGGAATATCTCGTCTCCGTTCAATTTCCGGAATGTATAGGTATGTAAAAATGATTGTAAGCAATCCCAGGGGAAGGTTTACAAAAAAAACCGCCCGCCAGCTGAATAATTCTACCAACCAACCACCCAGTAGAGGTCCTATGGAAGCAATCGCTCCCGATAAACCAGCCCAGAGGCCTATTACCCGTCCGCGTCTTTTTTCGGGAAAAACATTGTGAATAATTGCCAGACTTCCCGGAACCATCAGAGCTGCTCCAAATCCCTGCAGCGCCTGAAAAGAAACAAGATATGGAACGTTGGGAGAAACGGCAGAAAGGCCGGAACTCGCCGTGAAAATAAATATTCCAACAGCAAATACCCTTCTGCGACCATAGATGTCGCTCAGTGAACCACTCATGAGGATGAAGACCGCGAGTGTGAGGGCAAAGGCGTTGAGGATCCATTGCAGGGCGGCTACTTCCGCTTGAAAATATTCTTGTATGGGAGGAGCAGCGATACTAACCAGGGTTCCGGCGAGAAAACCCATACCACTTGCAAGAATTGTGGCGAAAAGAATACCATGTTCATGTGCAGGGTGCTGGGAAGATCGCATAAGGGCTCCCCAAAAATATTTTTGTCAGCTCATAATACCACACATATTCTCGGGAAATATGTCCATCTTCCTGACCCAGCATCTCTCCTAAGGGAAGACCGGCGGAACTCTTGTTAGCTTTGATGCCCGGACGACCGAAATCGCCGGGCGTATCGGATTACCGGTGACCGTTATCGTTTCTTATCTTTTAATTCTCCAATATATATGTTTACATCGTAATAACTTAAGTGTCTACCGTTTATTATGCCGATACAACATCCCTTAAAACTCATATTTCAAGACCCCCTTACCCGCTTACCCGAATTTTACCTCACCCACAGCAGTTCTCCTCTCCACCGCAACAGGGTTTTCCGCCATTGCGCTTCGCTGTGAAAACCGCCTGGGCACAGCCGACACCGGCTCTGACGGCTACCGCAGTAACCGGGCAGTTGCGGGTACAGGCACCGCATTCCATGCACAGGTCACGGTCTGCAATGAAAATCTTCCCCTCGACCAGCGAGAGAATCCGGTGGGGGCAGACGTCGACACACAGGCTGCAACCGATACATCTCTCCGGATAGGTGCACAGGGTCGCTACATTTTTCAGGTACTTGATGGTCATCCAGTGTGACTCCTTTCTAAATGCAGTGAGTAGGGAGTCGTGAGTAGTGGAAAATCCAGGAATAAAAACTGCATTCCATTTTTCATCCGTTTTCCTCATCATTGCCCTCCTGCCCTCAACCGTACTTTCCACTTCCCCATTTCAACACTTTCACGTTTCCCCGTTTTCCTCCATTTAACATATTTGATGCTGCCACTTAAGTGGCAGGGGAGCTCCTCTCAGTTCGGTAGCAGCTGTCTTTAGAACATCCCTCTAACCAGGAAAACCACTCCCAAAGAAACACAGGAAATGAGCAAGGGTTTCGCCATGCGTATCTCTTTCATCACACCGGACAGGGAGGTATAGGTTGAAGCCCCGGTGAAATTCAAGGCCAGATAGCTTGATATAGCCGGGAGAATCAGCAAAAGCGCCGCCATATCACTCCGGCCTGGCAGTTGATTTGTAAAAAGCAGATACGCTACCGTCCATAATACACCTAAAAACCATCCCTTCCAGGCAAAAGAACGCCCCGGTAAATAAGGCAGCAAGGCCGGTACCAGGACCGCACCCATGGCCACAGCTCCAAGATACGGTATTGCGGTTGTAAAGATTCCTCTCAACATCTGCACCGGGATCACCTCTTCTCCCCGTATGGAAGCACCGAAGATTTTCAATACACCCAGGGCCGCAAGCCCCGCAATCACCGGCCTGAGGAGATTCACCACCTCCATGGGAACCAGAACCAGCCGATCACGCAGGGTGAAATAAACCGTACGCATTTCTTCAGTCGCCTTTTTTCCGTTTGCAAGATACGCTTGTATGTCCTCTGCCCGCACGGGCCCGTAGAGCGCACGAAAACCTGAAAGCCGAAACAATTGATGAACCGCTACTCCCGGAGCCGAGAGCTGGGGCAGAATGAGGGTACGATGGGTGACAATTTCCTTCAAGTGCGTTTTTTCGATCCGGTGGGCGATTTCTTCGGCACAGAACGTTCCCTTTCCTGCAGCACACCAGACGTTTATGCCTCGCGTATCCAATACCAGGACCCAGGCGTTGACGCCGGTAAGATTTTTCCGTAAACGGTCAAAGCTCATTTTGTAATTGGCTGATACCATGACCGGTGAAGTGTGGGTTGGATTTCCCACGGCATAGAGACCCGGAGGGACGGTATAATGCATCCGCTTGTAACCCCACCGTGCTTTCCAGCTTCCGAGAATATCCTGCCTACTCAAGCGTGTCGATACCATGGGTACCGAACTCACTGCTGTTTCCATCCGTCCGATGATCATCGCTCTTCTTCCCGACAACATGGATTGACTTCACCTCTGCCGTTTCGCGCAAACGCTTCGGCTAAAAGGTGAACACTCTCCAGAACTTGAGTGTGTTTCCCTTTGGGAATATGCTCCAAAACGCCAGAGAAATAGTTATTATATGTATAGTCGATCTCCTCTTTGACCGCTCGTCCACGGGAAGTGAGCGTGAGCAGGATAAAACGCCGGTCCCGGGGATCGTTCCGCCGCTCGACCAACCCCTCCTGGACCATGTTCTCCACTGTCCGGCTGAGGGTGCTGGTATCCAAACCCAGCGCATCCGCCAGGGCAACCAGGGAGAGTTCCCCCCGTTGCCCGAGCTCCAGGACAACGTGACACTGGGCCACCGTCACTCCGCAGCAGGAAGCGTCGTTTTTTACCTGCCATCCCAATGCTCTCTGCAAACGCCGTAATTCTTCCCGTAAAAGGGATAGGAAGTTCTGATCCAACTGATGCCTTTCCTTCAGATATAATTTGTAATATACAATTATTGCATTATACAAATTATAATTCATAAATGCAACAAAGTCAGGACTACCTTTCGCCCGCAGTATAATGAACATACTTCACGTAGAAATCTTTTTGCTTTTCAATGTCATTTGAGCATAGAAAATGCTGGTGATTCGGAAGTCGGCGATTTACCGTTTCCAGGAAGATCGAAGAAACAATAAGTGAGGCCTCTGAAGGCTTGGAAAGATACTTTTTCTCCTTCTTCTGTACGATATTGCGGTCTGGTGTGCGGAGCCATGGTAAATAGGCTATTTCGTACAAGGTGCACCCGGATCACAGTACATGCTACAAGATGGCTATTCTCCTAACGTTTACAGTGATTCATAAAACAATTGTAGACCACCTTGCCTCTTCTTCTCCATTTAACTCCCAATTCTTGCACCAATTCATCAATTCACCAATTCCCCCATTCAACATCTCTTAAAATACTTATATTTCAAGACCCCCTTACCCCACATTACTGGTTCCCAGGATGGCCACCCGCCGTCTTTTTCATTTTACCAACCCGCATCCAAATTATTTCCATGCTTTGTACCCGCGGTACATAGCCAGTGCATTTTCCACTGGAACCAGTTCATGGACTTCACTATCTGAACCGAAAAAGACTCCGCCTTGGGGGCTCATTTCCGATGCCAGTTCATATGCCTCCCGCTCGACTTCTTCAGTCGTGGAAAAAGGCAGGGTTTGACTGCAACTCACTCCTCCCAACAACAAGAGATCAGGATATCGCTGTCGCACCTCAGCCATCCGCATCCCTGCAGCTTGTTCTACCGGGTGAAAGCCTTCGATCTCCACTTCCTCCACCAAAAGATCCAGGATTGGATTGACGTTCCCATCACTATGAAAAATACATTTCAAACCGGCTTTTTTAGCTGGCGCATACACTCGTTTCCAACGAGGAACCATTTTTTCTCGAAGAAATGAAGGAGGAAAGATCGAACCAGTGGTGCTGGCAATATCATCATTCTGAGAAAAAATCGGCGATGTGGGCATCTCGGCATGGGCCTCGGACACTGCCTCTCCATACACTGTAAATACTTCCAACAAATAGTCGACCAGTTCCGGTGCTTCGATCATCGCTTCAAAGAAAAGGGTAAAATCAGTATATATATAGGCGTCAGTCAACGCTCCTTCTACGGCTGCTACCCATACCAGGTCAAACTCAGTAAAGATTTCCTGAACGTTGTTCAGCCATTTTTTATACCAGATTTTAATACCCTCTTTGTCAGGCATGTCGGGTAGATTTTTTTCCAGTTCCACCAAATTGGTAAAAGGTCTCCGGGAGAACCAAGCGGTTCCTCCGGTTTCGGCCACCTCCCACTTGTCCGCTTGAATCCCGAGAAACTCAGTCCAGAAATCGAGTGTTCCCCATAACCAGTGTTTCCCCGGGTTGTGGATATACCGGGTCGAATCGAGACCGATTGTTTTGAATAACCGGGCATTCCGCACGATGAGGTTACTGTCATGGCCGCCAAA
>SKXZ01000004.1 GCA_007128145.1 Candidatus Nitricultor lacus
TCAATGCGTGGTAAAGTAGCACTTTTCACCGGGGGAGCCGGTGTTCTTGCTTCAACCATCGCGCTTGGTCTTGCTCGTGCAGGGATGAAAATCGCGCTTACGGATATCACACCGACTGATACCGTAGTGGGACAGGTGCGCGACCTCGGTGCCGAGGTTCGCGGTTACCACACCAACGCGCTCTCGCGTCGTGAACTTACCGCTACCGCCCGGCAAGTGATGGAAGATTTTGGAAGGGTAGACGTGCTTTTGAACGCGGCGGGAGGGAACGTGAAAGAGGCGACCGTCTCTCCGGACGTTTCTTTTTTCGACCTTCCCCTTGAACCCATGGAAAAGGTGGTCCGCTTGAACTTGTTTGCCGGGGCGATACTCCCCTCCCAGGTGTTCGCTCCCCTGATCTCCCGCAACCGGGAGGGAGGGTCCATCATCAATTTTTCTTCCATGGCGGCCTTCCGCCCACTCACCCGGGTTATCGGATACTCGGCTGCCAAGGCAGCGGTGAGTAATTTCACCCGCTGGCTTGCTGTACACCTGGCAAAGGAGGGATTCGAAAAAGTGCGGGTGAATGCCCTGGCTCCGGGGTTTTTCTCTACTACGCAGAACCGTTTTCTCCTCTATGAACAAGATGGAACCACTCTCACCCCACGGGGGAAGGCCATTATCGACCATACCCCGGCCGGGCGGTTCGGGAAAGCGGAGGAACTCATCGGAACCGTATTGTGGCTTGCATCAGGCGCCTCCTCTTTCGTTACCGGTACAGTAGTTCCGGTCGATGGCGGATTTGACGCCTATTCAGGGGTATAAAGAGTGAAAAGCAAACTGTATCTCGCCATCGATATCGGAACATCCTCCTGCAAGGCCTGCGTTTTCGACGCAAAAGGAAACCTGCGCTCGAGCGCAAAGCGGGAGTACCCCACACGCACGTATCATTCCGGTTTTGCGGAACAGGACCCTTACGAAATTTTGCGGGGGATCACGGATGCCGCGAAAGAAGCGGTATCCTCCTTTCCATCCCGGGACTTTCAAGCCATATGTTTTGACACCATGCTGCACAGCCTGCTTTTCCTGGACCGGGAAGGCAAACCTGCCCATCCCCTCCTCAATTGGATGGATACCCGTGCAGGAGAAGAGGTGGAACACTTACAGGATGCCTACCGGGAAAAAGGGGTATATGCACGCACCGCCGCACCTCTCCATACCATATACCACCTGCCGAAACTCCTGTGGTTTGCCCGTCACCGGGAAGATGTGCTCAAAAACAGTGGTTGTGTAACCTCCATTAAAGGGTGGGTCCTTTCTCTCCTCACCGGCGAATGTGCTGAAGACTTCTCCACCGCCTCGGCAACCGGTCTTTTAGACCTGCGTGGAAAAACGTGGTCTCTTGAACTTCTCAAGCTGGCGCACATAAAGAGATTGGAACTTCCCCCACTTGTTGAGCCCGAACATACCCGCCTTCTTCTGGAAGGGGATTTCAGCCGAAATACCGGTCTTCCACCGGGGCTTGCCGTGGTGTGGGGAGGGGGAGACGGACCCTTTGCCAACCTGGGGGAAGGGATATTCCACCAGGGAGAGATGCTGGTTACCGTCGGCTCCTCGGGAGCGGTGAGAATGTGCGCGCCCTCCCCGGTATTCGATGAGGGAGAACACAGCTGGTGCTATTACCTGGCAGACGGTATTTGGGTTGCAGGGGGCGCCATCAATAATGGAGGAATCGTCTATTCCTGGATGCGGGACCTTTTGGGAGAGGGAGAGGTACCACTTGACGTGAAGCGTCCCCGACCACTTTTTCTTCCCTTTCTCACGGGAGAACGCAGCCCCAACTGGGATCCCTTCGCCCGTGGCGTGCTGTTCGGCCTTTCCTCTTCCCACGACCGCTTCTCGCTCTTGCAGGCCGCCCTTGAGGGTGTGGGTTTCAGGGTACGTTCCATTTACGAAATGCTGGTTGAAGTAATGGGAGAACCCCACCGGGTGGTTATAAGCGGGGGGCTTGCATCAACCGTCAACGGCCGCCGCCTGCTCACCGATATCCTGGGACGAAAGGTGGAAGTGAGCGAACTTCCCTCCGCTTCCGCACGGGGAGCCTTTCTTGTAGCACTCAAAGCTCAAGGAGCTATCGAGTCTTTACGAGACCTCCCCCCCCGCTTATTCCCGAATCGCGAGGAAGTCACCCCTCTTCCAGAAGCACAGGATATGTATGACAAATTATTCCGTTTTTATGAAAAAACCTACCGCCACGTCCAGCCGCTTTTCCGTGAATTCGCCCGCTTCGAGCTTGGTTAATGTGCTTCATCACTGCAGGGTACAACTGCCGGTTCCCAGATCCCGCAATTTGCAAAATTCTTGAAATTTCCCCAAAGCGATAATAGTGTCGTGGGCATGGATAACCGTAGAAGCACTGGGGTTGAATTGAAACGTATCCTGATCGTGGGGCTTGATGGCCACCAAGATAAGACCGACCCTGCTGGGAAGATCCAGTTCCCTCAGGCTTTTACCCACAATTTCAGCTTCCGGGCTAACTTCCACCTCGTCCAGAGTAAGATCAAGAGTTTCGCTCTTCAAAATAACATCCAGAAAAGAGTTGACCCGTGGACGAAGCGCGGCTGAAGCCAAGCGGTGAGCTCCGATTTCCTGCGGGCAGATAACAAAGTCCGCTCCCGCTCGTTTCAATATCTCTATAGATTCAGGAAGATTCGCCCTTGTAACGATACGGAGGCCAGGATTGAGAAAACGGGCTGTAATAACGATAAAGACGTTTTCCTCATCAGTGCTCACTGAAGCCATTAAACCACGAGCTTGATCAATCCTCGCCTCCCTCAGCACCTCTTCCCGGGCTGCGTTTCCCTGAATAGTGAGCGCATCGGGAAAATGTGAAAACAAAAAATCAAGGGTGGTCTGCTTTTCCTCTATGATGACAAAAGGTTCGTTTGCCTTAACAAATTCACCAACTACTTCGGTACCCGTCACACCGGCACCGCAGATAATAAAATGGTTTTCTATTTTTTCCAGTTCCATACGTTTTTCTCTCCTTCTCATATACTCTTGAAACTTGCCTTCCGAACGGATTTGCAATATGTAAGTGATGCTGTAGGTAATCACAAACAAACCTGCGATAATCAAGAATATTGTGAATACCCGGCCCGTGTGCGAAAGAGTGTGAACCTCAGAAAAACCAACCGTAGAAAGGGTAATAACAGTCATATAGAGGCCGTCAATAAACTTCCATCCCTCTATAAAAACATATCCGACTGTCCCACCAAAAACTGCACCTGCTGACAATATGAGAATGAATAATGGCCGTATTTCCATATTATTATTGTAACCCAGTTGTATGCTGCAGGTAAATAAATCGCAGGAGCCGTGGGGTGACAAAGTAAGAACAATTCATTTTTCACCTCACTATCAAAAACTATTATCTATCGGAAGATATGTTAAATATGCTCCATAATCTCCATTTTGAAACCTTGACTTTAGCTGTTAACAAGATAAACTTTTAGTAAGGACAAATTTCACCTTTGGAGGGGTGGATGCGCATTATATCCTCGCAAAGGTAACTTCTTTTTCCAACTATATTTTTACAAGCACAGTATGGATTTCTTGATTTAAAAAACCTCGAAAAGCACTGGGGTTGTGAGCAAACACAAGGGCAGTGAGAAGTAAGAAGTGAGGGTCATGTAAAATATGAAGCCTCAGAATTTCAAACCTGCATTCAGCAATCCGACGCCCTTGTCTGTCATTCCGGCATGAGGTAAGCCGGAATCCAGTGACTTTAAAAGGCAGGGGAAGTGTTTGAAATGGGAAAGTGGAAAGTACGGTTGAGGGCAGGAGGACAGTCATGAGAAAAACGGATGAAAAATGGAATGCGGTTTGTTTTCCTGGATTCTCCACTACTCACTACTCCCTATTCCCTACTCACTGCTTTTAGAGGGGAGGTGAAACACTTCGTAATCCAGTAATTGACTGTGTAACACAATAATAAAGTACAATAATGAAGGAGAGGGATGAAAATGCACAAAACACTACGTATCACGGTTTTTCTCACAGCGGTGGTTTTTTTACTCGGTGTTCTTTTGGCAGGCGGAGTTTTTGCACAAGAACAGACGCTCACATTTGCCTGGATTCCCAAGGCACTGGACAACCCGGTTTTTGAGTTGGGCAGGGATGGGGCCTTTGTGAAAGCCCAGGAACTCACTGAAACTACAGATTATACCGTTGAGATAATCTACATCGGCTCAGTCGCTTCAGATGCCGCAGAGCAATCCCGGGTGGTGGAAGATGTCATCGCCCGCGGAGTGGATGGGATCGGGATTTCCTGTAATGATCCGGACGCCTTAATAGATGTGATCAACAAGGCGGTTGAGGCCGGTATCCCGGTCATGACCTGGGATTCTGACGCTCCGGACAGCGAACGTTTTACCTACCTCGGTGTGAGCAATTATGACGGCGGGGTAGCAGCCGCGGAACTTCTCGTCCGCTTCATGGGAGAAGAGGGTGATGTGGCTCTCCTTACCGGTGTTCCCGGGGCTTTTAACCTGGAAGAGCGAATCCGTGGTTTCAGGGACGGGGTAGCCGATTATCCGGGGATAGAAATTGTCACAACTGTAGCCTGCTACGACGATATTGCCACCGGGGTCCAGGTAGTGGAAGAAACCATGCTGGCTTACCCGGACCTCGATGGCTGGTTTTTTGTCGGTTTGTGGCCACTCTTTGCCGACCGCGGCTCCATGCCGCTGTGGGAAGAAGCCGCCGCATCGGGAGATATGAAAGTAGTCGCTTTCGACACCCTGCCCGTGCAGCTCGAATACATGAAAGACGGCCTCCTGGTCGGGCTGGTGGGGCAAAAATACTGGGGTTGGGGATACGATACAATCCAGATGCTCTTTGATTATATTGTTCATGATGCCGCATTCCCCGACTGGACAGACTCCGGAATGGATATTGTCACCATGTACAACGTGGATGCCATGATCGAGGCCTGGGAAACCTCCGATTTCACCAAGCCGCTTCCGCCGCCCTTCCCGGAAGACTGATAGAATGAAACGGCAGGGTGGGTAGTTCTACCCCTCCCTGCCGTTTTCTCTCCCACACCCGGGAAAGGAGCTCTCAACGTGGAACCAGATAAGCCCTTTTCGCCCGAAGAAGACCCCGCTCGTTTTCAAAAAGAGGGAGCACTTACCCGCTTCGCCCGCAACCAGCTCGCTACCCTGGCACTCATTTTACTTGCGATGGTGGTCGTCCTCAGCCTCTCTACGCGCACATTCCTCACCGCCACCAATATTTTTAACGTGTTGCGGGCATTTTCGTGGATCGCTATCGCTTCCTTCGGCCAGTCAATCGTGATTATCAGCGGCGGTATCGACCTCTCAGCGGGATCCAACATGGCTTTTTCCGGTATCATAACCGCTATGCTCCTGGTAGAGGGAGTAAACGTCCCCCTGTCTATCGGAGCGGGCTTGGGCATCACTCTCCTTATTGGTTTTGCGAACGGTCTGATGATTAGTAAAACCAAACTTCCTCCATTTATTGCAACGTTAGGCATGATGAGCATCGTACGGGGTTTTTGTTACGGGATGACCCAGGGATGGCCGGTACGGGGTCTGCCTCGATCATTTATAGCGCTCGGCCAAACAGACCTCTCCTTTTTCATCTGGAGAGTTCCTGTACCGGCAATTATCATGGTGTGCTTTGCGGTATTGGTGTACATTCTTCTTGACAAGACGAAACTCGGATACCACACCTATGCAGTAGGGGGAAACGAATACGCGGCAAGCCTTGCCGGAATATTCACCGGCAAGGTTAAAAACATCGCTTTTACCCTCTCAGGGTTTTTGGCCGGGGTCGGAGGAATTCTCATGACCGCGCGATTGGGCGTGGCAGCCCCCACCGCCGCCTCTGGATATGAGCTTGACATCATCGCCGCTGCGGTCATTGGGGGCATCAGCCTCACGGGAGGAGAGGGAAATGTATGGGGAGCGCTCATCGGAGCCGCTATTATGCAGATTTTACGCAATGCCCTGGTACTTCTCGGCTTTCCGGCGTACTGGCAACCGGCTGCCATCGGAGCGGTGATCATCGGAGCGGTGATGATCGATATGTACCGGAAGAAAAGTATTTGAGGGGAGACATTACGTGAGTGATACAACGGTCACAAACGAAAAAAAAGAACCGATAATGGCCCTGCAGGGGGTGAGCAAATACTTTGGTGGTGTGCACGCCCTGGAAGAAGTCGACTTTGAAGTATACCCCAATGAGATAGTCGCTCTGGTGGGTGATAACGGTGCCGGGAAATCGACACTGATCAAGATTTTAGCGGGGGTGCACCAGCCGAACCGGGGGAAAATACTCTTCAGGGGAGAACCGGTGGAGATACCTTCACCCAGGGCAGCCCAGGCATTGGGTATCGAAACCGTATACCAGGAACTGGCGCTCATAGAAACACGTGATGTTCCGGCCAACTTTTTCCTGGGCAGAGAACCCACCCGGGGGACATCGGGTATCTTCGTGGACCGTAAAAAAATGGTTGAGGATACCGTTCGCACCCTGAAAGATCTGGGTATTGTCTTGCCGTCACTGCGGACTCTCGTTCGCTACCTTTCGGGTGGGCAGCGCCAGGCACTGGCCATCGGGCGAGTTATGCCATGGGGAGGTAAGGTAATCATCATGGACGAGCCTACCGCCGCATTGGGAGTACGGGAGGCCCGCAAAGTGCTTGACCTGGTGCTTCAGCTCAAGGAAAAGGGATGTTCGGTGGTTGTGATCAGCCACAACATGCGTCATGTTTTCAACATAGCCGACCGCATAGTGGTCCTGCGTGGTGGGAAAAAAGCAGGTGACCGGATGAAGTCCGAAACCACCCCGGATGAAATAGTCAAACTAATTGTCGGAGCCGAAATGTTATGAATAACAGGGTTGTGCCATGAACGAAATTTGTGTACAAACAGAATATATAAAGAGCAAGACAGGAGGTTCCTCCATGTCTTGTGGTACTGTAGACCTCACCACCAGGGGAAAAAACACAGGTGATGCTATGAGCTGTGTCATCCCTCTCACCTTGAAGCACGGATTCATACGGGTCTTTCTCCTGCGGGGCAACAGTTTCATCCTCGTTGATACAGGCTCACCAGGTTGTGGACAGGAAATTCTCACCAGGCTGCGCCAGGTAGGGGTGTGCCCCGAGGAAATATCACTGATACTCATAACCCATGGTCACGTTGACCACTGGGGGAACGCACGCTTTCTCAAGAAAAAGCTACGCGCTCCGCTGGCCATTCATGCGGCTGATGCCCAAAGAGTGAGAGAAGGCCACAGCGGATTTTTACGACCTACCTGTCCCGCCGGAATCGCATACAAAGTCTTCAGCAGTTTGTCCAGCCGTACCAGGGGA
>SKXZ01000191.1 GCA_007128145.1 Candidatus Nitricultor lacus
ATGGCTCACACGTACGGGATGCCGTTATGTGTGGACGCATCCGTCGGTGCTGTCTTCACGTTGGCTGTTATACCAGAACCTGGAACGAAACGGCTACCTCCCCGAGGAGATGGTTCTCTCCCGAATAGAGCACTCCATGAATCGGTATTTCCAGGCTTTTGGATTGGTTGATCTCACTCCCCGTCTTGAAGAGATGCTGTAACCAATGAGGGTTTATATTTTCAACACACATACTTTCTCTTCTGCGAAAACCGGGATGATGCATCAGGAAGAAAACCTTCTAAAGAACACTGGCGGGAACCAGTTCGTTCGAACCGGTTCCCGCCAGTGCAAGGAGGGGAAAGATATTTTTTCAATCCCTTTCAGGATATTTAACCTCATCAACTTCGCTTACTACTATACACTATTTATTTTTAATGTCAATAATCAAACACGCGTTTTATAAAAATTTTCTGTTTTTTCGGAGAGCATCGCATTTCTCTTCTCTCCCACAATTTCTTATATATATTATATCTACAGATAGGTGCAAAGTTTCAAAAAATATAATTTTTCTTTTGCAATATTTCTAAACACTTATCATCCCTGCCCCCGTGATGTTTGATGTATTTTTGAAATGCCATTTTTTCTTCTCCGGATAGTTCAGAAAGTGTAGTATATGAATAAGAAAGGAGGCACCGATGGGAGATGTAGGGCTCTTACTTGCGCTGCAACAATACAGGCAGCCCGCATTGGACATGTTCTTCCATTTTTTCGCGTTTCTCGGTTCAGAATATTTTTATATCGCGATTCTCTCCTGGATATTTTGGTGCGTGGACCGTGTCTGGGGAATACGATTGGCTATCGTCCTGTTCGCTTCTTTCTATACGAACTTCACTTTAAAGGAAGTTTTTGCCATGCCCCGCCCTGTTCACCCGGAACTCATCATCATGGAACAACCGGAAGGGCTCGCTTTCCCCAGCGGTCATGCGCAATCATCAGCCACCTTCTGGGTGTATCTTGGTCTTTGGCTCAGAAAAGTGTTCTTGTGGATTCCCATTGCGATCCTTGTGATACTGAATTCACTTTCCCGTCTTTACCTGGGGATACATCTGCTGCAAGATGTGGTGGCAGGAGCAATTTTGGGTATTGTATTTGCTGTAACCTTTTTTCTTCTTTTTCGTGCTTTGGAACGTTCCACTTTCAATTTTCCACTTTTTTTCCGGTGCACGGCCGGTGCAATAGTGGGAATAATTATGTACGCATTCGCGCTCGACGACCTTGCCGTACGTATGTCCGGTTGCATGGCGGCCACCCTGGTAGGATTTCCCTTGCAGAAACGGTATTTCCCGTTCTCTCTTCCGCAAAAATGGCAAAAAAAAATCCCTTTCTTCCTGGGGGGACTCGCCACTGTCGTATTGCTTCATCTCACCATGCGGACAGTTATGGGGCGAAGTGATCCATTTATCATGATACGGTACTTTATTCTTATTATGTGGGTTGTACTTGGAGTTCCTATCCTTTTTCGCTGTTACCTCACGAAGAACAGAGAGGTTTCTCGTGGAGAAATACTGGAAGAATGAATTTTTAAAAGGAGTGCCGATGTGACACAGCAAAAAGAATTAGAACAAAAACTTGACAGTTTTGACCGGGAAGAACGAAGGAGCGCTTTCCTGGAGCTCTCCCGCTTTGTCCAAGAGGGGCAAATCCGTGTCCCTGAAGTGCCTTTCCGCGTCAACCTGCACTTTCATACGTTCTTTTCGTATAACGCATTGGGGTATTCCCCCCTGCATATCGTCTGGCAGGCAAAATGTGAAGGATTGGGAATGGCCGCCAGTGTCGATTTCGACGTACTCGACGCAGTGGAAGAGTTTCAATGGGGAGGACTTGAAGTTTCTCTTCCCGTATCTTCGGGCCTGGAAACGCGGATTCACCTTCCCGAGTTCCAGGAAGAAGAGCTGAACTCTCCCGGGGAACCCGGCGTGGCGTATTACATGGGTTACGGTTTCACCCGTATTCCGGAAGAAGGAAACCAAGCTGCCGAAACTGCAACCTTTTTGAAAGAAACTGCCCATAAAAGGAATAAAACGGTCATAAAGAGAGTCAATGCCTATCTTGACCCGGTAATGGTGGATGAAGTGGAAAACGTTTTCCCTCTCACGCCCTCTCAGAATCCTACCGAAAGACACATTGTCATGGCCTACCTGTCCAAGGCCGAAAATATGTATCCTTCCGAGGAGGAGAGGGTGGCATTCTGGGCGGAAAAACTCGCTGTCCCGGTAACTACCATGAAGTCTCTCATTACAAACCATTCACAATTAGCAGACGTGGTACGAATGAAATTAATTAAAAAAGGCGGGATAGGCTATATGAAGCCTGATGCGGGAGAATTTCCCACCCTGAAACGGGTGAACGCCATGATCCAGGAATTGGGTGCGCTTCCCTCTTTCGGCTGGCTGGATGGTACGAGTAGCGGCGAGAGCGACCCCAACCGCCTTCTCCACTTTTGCCTGGACAGAAATGTCGAAACCCTATTCATCGTACCGGACCGCAACTGGAATATTTCTGATCCTGAAGAACGGCGCACCAAAACGCAAAAGCTCCATACCCTGGTCGAACTGGCACGCAGCCTTGATATGCCGGTCTTCGCAGGCACCGAGCTCAACAAGCACGGGCAAAAATTCGTGGACGAATTCGAGTCTCCCGCGCTTGTTTCTTTAGCTCCCTACCTTTTTGAGAGTGCCTGGGTACTTTGGGGCCATACCGCCCTGGAGCGCTCCTCTCGCCGTGGATGGGGAAGTGAATGGGCTCGCCGGGCATTCCCGGAGAGAAAGCACCGCAACCGCTTTTTTGCTTCAGTCGGCCGGAGTGTGCGGGCTACACATCAAGCATTGAAGGAATTGGGTGAAACATCGGAAAAAGACCTGCTGAGCCGTTATGGCCAATAAAATGTTCCTTGTCGTCACTCCAAACCCCTGTCTCGATTTTTCTCTTTTCTTCATCATTTCCGCAAGGATGGTGAAATCGCAAAAGCGCTGCGTTTTGCTGCAGCCGCAGGTGCGGTCAATGCACAACAATGGGATGCGGCTACAATCAGCGCACCCGAGGTCGAACACCTTGCCCGGCAAGTTGAAACCAATACATGGAGGGACGAGGCATGCCGTTTCCTGTTTTCCTGAGGTTCCTCGATTCCACGCATATACGCATATACAATCTTATTTACAAAGGAATTTCTGGGAGTATAATCACGGATAAAGAGTGAATTTCAGTGGGAGGGAATACTATGACAAAGATGAATGGCTTTGTAGCAGCGCTTGTTTTATCTTTTCTGGTCCTGCTTTTTACCGCCGCCACGGCTTCCGCTCAAAACGAGGTCGAGCTTCTCCTGGAAGCGGTGGAACACTTGCAAGCGGAGGAATACGCCGAAGCGGAAAAATTGGTGGATAAAGCAAAACTTTCATTGTGGAATAAAAGTTCCCTGCAACTTACCGATTTAGTTTTTACCGACCAGGAAGTTGACAGTATCGGCGTTTACAGGGAAAGACCATCCTCCTTCTTTGCATCGGGGGAAACAATGTACTTTTACGCTGAACCAAAATATTACACCATACGAGAGGACGATGAGAGCTATCACATTTATTTCACGGCTGACTTATCCATCTACGACCGGGAGGGTACCTATCTCATCGGTGAAAAAGACCTGCTCCAATTCCGTTTCATGCGGGGGAACCCGGTCTATGACGTGTTTATCACTATTGCTCTCGATGTTGACTCTTTAGGCCTTGATGCGGGAGATTATTTCCTGGAAATTACCGTGACGGACAGGTTCTCCCAGGAAAGCACCTCAGGTATGATTCCCTTCCGACTGTGAACAGGGACGGATCTTACAGTGCCCCCTTTATCAACAAATAACATGCTCACGAATAACATGCTCAGGTTGCAAAAGAGAACGTGTTGTGGTATATTGCCTGTCAACGCTCATTGTGGAATATATCGATCAAAGGCTGTGACGAGGCCCAGTAGATAAAACAAACCGGTTACAGAGAGCCCACGGGAGCTGTGAATGGGCACCGGGTGTTTATCGAAACTCACCTCTGAGTCGAAAGCCCAAAGCCATGAGTCGAGTAAGCTTCTCCGGGAACTCCCGTTATAGAGGATGGTATAGAAAAAGTGTACCTGTAATGAGAGTGACCTGGGAAACCAGGTAAATAGGGTGGTACCGCGGGAGCGCAACCCCTCGTCCCTTGTTGTGGGCGAGGGGTTTTTGTTTATGCCTAGCGAGGAACATCTGATTGGGGAGGAAATTATGAAAAGCCATGAAATAACATCCGGACCGGACCGCTGTCCGCATCGCTCCTTACTTTTCTCAACCGGCCTCGACAGGGAATCGGTGAAGAGGCCTTTTATCGCCATCGCGAGCTCCTTCACAGACCTTATTCCCGGTCATATCGGTATGCGCGACCTGGAGCGGTTCATCGAACGCGGAGTGGAATCCGCAGGTGGAACTCCTTTCATTTTTGGTATCCCAGGTATTTGTGACGGCATAGCCATGGGTCACGAGGGAATGCGTTTTTCCCTTCCCAGCCGGGATGTGATCGCCGATGCCGTGGAATCGGTGGTACGCGGACACGCCATCGACGGATTAATTCTTCTCACCAACTGTGACAAGATTACCCCGGGTGTCCTTATGGCTTGCGCCCGGCTCGATTTGCCCACCGTGGTAGTGACCGCCGGACCTATGCTCGCCGGCCGTTACCGGGGTCGCAAGCTGTCCTTTGTGCGGGATACTTTCGAAGCACTGGGAAAATTTCACCAGGGGGAAATCAGTGAAGACGAGCTCCATTCCCTGGAGATGGAAGCCTGCCCGGGAGCCGGGTCTTGCCAGGGACTGTATACAGCAAACACCATGGCTTGCCTTACGGAAACAATGGGAATGAGCCTTCCCGGTTGCGGGACCGCTCCAGCCGTGTCAAGCGAGAAACGGCGCCTTGCTTACCAAAGTGGACGCCGGGTAGTCGAATTAGTGCGGGAAGAAATTACCGCCCGCTCCATCCTGACCCGTGGTGCGCTCACTAATGCGGTGAAAATGGATCTTGCCCTCGGCGGATCCACCAACACTGTTTTGCATGTGCTGGCCCTGGCCCGCGAGCTGGGAGAAGATACCATACGGCTTGAAACATTTGATGAGCTCTCACGCAACACCCCTCACCTGGTTATGCTGCGGCCGGCGGGAGAACTTTTCATGGAAGACCTCCATTACGCCGGAGGGATTCCGGCGATGCAAAATACCCTGGGAGATTTGCTGCTAGACGGTCCGACCGTCTCGGGTAAAACGGTACGTCAAATCCAGAAGGAGACAACTTACGTAGACCGGGAAGTGATCCGGCCTCTGGACAATCCACATTCGGAACAAGGTGGCCTGGCTGTCCTGTGGGGAAGCCTGGCTCCCGAAGGCGCAGTGGTGAAACAGTCAGCGGTGGAAAAAAACATGCGCACCTTTACCGGCCAGGCCGTTTGCTTTGAAAGCGAAGAACAGGCGATGGGCGCGATCACCGGTGGAAAAATTCGCCCTGGTTCGGTTATCGTGATTCGTTACGAAGGTCCCAAGGGAGGACCTGGTATGCGGGAAATGCTCGCTCCTACTTCAGCGGTGGTAGGGATGGGTCTCTCTAACGAAGTAGCGTTGATCACAGACGGGAGGTTTTCCGGTGGTACACGCGGGCCCTGCATCGGCCACATCACGCCGGAAGCCTATGACGGTGGTCCCATAGCACTCATACATGATGGTGATACTATTCACATTGATCTTTCCTCTCGAAAAATCGATCTTTTGGTAGATAAAGAGGATATACAAAGGAGAAGAAGTGAATTTCGCAAACCCGTTCCTCGATATACCACCGGAATACTGGGCCGCTACGCACGATTGGCCCGTCCGACCAGCGAAGGAGCTGGCATGGCATGAAATGTTCTGTACAACATAAAGGATGCAGGAAAAGCGAGGTGATGACATGAAAATGAAAGGTGCCCGAATCATGGTGGAAATGCTCAAACGGGAAGGCGTGAAAACCGTCTTCGGCTACCCCGGCGGGACCGTCATCGACCTGTACGATGTCCTGTTTGAAACAGAAGACATCGCCCATGTTCTGGTGCGGCATGAGCAGGGAGCTGCGCACGCGGCTGACGGATACGCACGTACTACCGGCAAAGTGGGCGTGTGTATCGCTACTTCCGGACCCGGGGCCACGAACCTCGTTACCGGTCTCACCAATGCCTACATGGATTCAATTCCCCTGATAGCCATCACCGGACAGGTACCTACAAAACTCATCGGTAAAGACGCCTTCCAGGAAGCTGATACAACAGGGATCACCATGCCCATCACCAAACACAACTTTCTGGTTACGCACGTCGAAGAACTTGCGACAGTGGTCAAACAGGCATTCCATATCGCCTCAACAGGCCGCCCCGGACCGGTACTCATCGATCTCCCCAAGGATGTACAGGGAGCCGAAACCGAGTTTATATACCCGGAGACGGTGAATATCCATAGCTACAAACCTACTTACCGGGGTCATGCTCGACAGACTATTCTCGCCGCCCGGGCGATCCGGGAAGCACAGCGGCCCCTTTTCTATATCGGAGGTGGTGTGGTCTCATCAGGCGCATCAGAGGAGCTTTTCACTATCGCGGAAAAATGTAACATTCCGGTAACCTACACCCTGATGGGTAAGGGAGCTTTCCCCGAAAATCACCCTCTTGCTTTAGGCTGGTTGGGAATGCATGGAACCTATTGCGCGAACAAGGCGGTAATGGAATGTGACCTTTTAATCGCGGTAGGAGCCCGCTTCGATGACCGGGTAACCGGTAATACCGCTACTTTTGCCCGGAAAGCGAAGATCATTCATATTGACATCGACCCTGCCGAAATCGGGAAAAACGTCAAAGCGTACTATCCCATCGTTGGAGATGCCAGAAAAGTCCTTCATGAATTGAATAAAAAGGTGGAAGCAGACAGGAAGGATGAGTGGCTGGCCACAATCGAAAACTGGAAAAAAGAGTATTCCCCTCCCCGTCGAAACGGCGAGACCCTCCTCCCCTCCCAGGTGATGGAAGAAGTCTATCGTTTGACCGGTGGTAAAGCGGTTGTGGTAACCGATGTAGGACAGCATCAGATGTGGGCGGCACAGATTTATAAAGTTGATAATCCCCGTCACTGGGCAAGCTCCGGCGGTTTGGGTACCATGGGGTACGGGTTGCCGGCGGCGGTAGGAGCTCAAGTAGGAAATCCCGCCTCATCCGTGGTTTTATTCAGCGGAGACGGAAGTATCCTGATGAAAGTGCAGGAACTGGTTACCGCAGTAAATTATCATTTGCCACTG
>SKXZ01000062.1 GCA_007128145.1 Candidatus Nitricultor lacus
ATGACGGAATCTTACACCTCTTCCCCGTTTCAACAATTACCCTCTTACCCGATTTTTTATAGCATCCTTGAATTTTGAATATTTCAACTTTGAAATATCTTTTCATGGTTTTTCATACGTGGTTGGTCCGTCCGGCCAATCGGTGAGTTCCAGCCACTCCCGAGGATAGCCAAGCGGCTGGGCCATTTTTCCGTGCATACTGTACATACCGTCATTGTAGCGGACAATAAGCTCATCGGCAAAATCCCACCATTTCTGAACCATGGATTCGGTGTTCTGGGTGGAAAAAGTGGTCAGATATTCACGCGCAAGGTCCTCGTCTTCGCGGTAAAGTTCAAGAGCGGTTTTTTGTACCACGGGGATGAGTTCGAGCATTTTCGGTTCATAGGTATCCTGCATGGCCTGGATGTCAGCAATCATGGCTTGGTAGTTGAGTCCGGCCCAGTTGGCCACGAAGTTGAAAGCCCACCATGCGGCATCCCGGCTGAACCGGGCGGCATCCACGCACGTAATGGAATCCGGCAGCGTTGTTATGCCGGCAAAGAAGGGCAGGAAAAGGGTTTCGGCGGGCTTGTCAAGGCCGAGCCAGAGTATTCCACCGATGTGGCCGGGAAGATCCTGGTATCCCTGACAGATGGTGGTGAAGCCGCAGTAGGATACCGAGATCGACCGTTCCCATGCACCTTCGAGTTTCCGGTGTGGGTCTCCCACGTCCCCCTGGCCGTCGTAAGGTCCGTAGAAGCGGTAGGGATTTCCGAAAGGCCCGGCGGCAATACCCTTGGTAAGGTCAAACTCGGTTCCCTGGTAATGATCCCGGTACAGGTTCATGATATCCCGTGTGGAGAGCTTTTCATTGGGACGGATGGAAAAGGGATATTCGCGTGTATAGCCATCCTCCACCCAGGGAGAAAATTCTTTGGAGGGAGCGATGAGGGATAGCAGCCTCCAGACGCGGCGCAGCGAATAATAGGGATGGTTGTATTCACCGAGGCTCACCGTACTCAGCCAGTCGAGAAGACCATCGGCCGGGTCCCACCAACCGTGATTTTGCGCGATGTCGTGAAGAGTGGAGGAAAACAGCATATCGGGGTCTTCCGGGTCCACTTCGCGGATGCGGAACATGTTTGCCGCCACAAAGACCTCTCCGTCCGGCACTTTTTTGGCTACCCACAGCCCTCCGGTCTCGTCCGGTGAGGGTGCCATTTCCATGACCCAGGCCTCGTAAGGGTCGGCCACAGGCAGCGTTTCCCCCGTACCGTAATAGCCGTATTCCTCGATGAGCGAACCCATCAGTTCCACCGCTTCCCGAGCGGTCCTGCAGCGCTCCAGTGCGACACGGGAGAGCTCGGAGGCGTAAAACAGGCGTTTTTCAGGGTCGGGATCGAGCTGGGTTTTCGCTCCATCCGTACACTCACCAAACATCAACTGGTGTTCGTTCATGATGCCGTAGGATCCGTCAAAATATGCATACGTATGAGGGACTTGGGGGATATGACCCAGCGGTATGGAACGTGGATATTCCGGCGTATCGTAACCCGGGCCGCGTTCTGTTGTATTGATACGGGGATAAATGTAGCTCTCGTATTCCGGGAACTCTCCCACGGCCACGGCCGTGCAGTACACAGGCCGTAGAGACCCTTCCTCGTGATCCATGGCCGGTACATAGATTATCCGCTGATCGGCGAGGTCGTTATCGTCTGAATGGGCGACAAGCATGGTCCCCTCAAGACTGGCGCCCGGTGTCACGATGAGTGTGGTACAGGAAAAAGCCGCCTGCTGGGAGAAACCCATCATCAAGATTCCAAGTACGAGGGAGACAATACAGATTCTCTTATGAAATGGCATCGCAAGACCTCCTACTTATGAGATTATGTATTTATACATCGGCATTTTGTTCATTTTTTTTACATGTTCAAGCCTGTCGATAAGGACATACAGTATGAAATAGGGGTTTTCCGGTCCAGTCTGTCATGGTATATTTGGTTGAAGCGAAGTGAAAACTTGTTAGGAGAGGAAATGATGGCAGGAATCGGGTATGTATGCGTATTCCTTTTCCTTGGGCTTTTTCTTTCCCACCAGCTTTTCCGTGGAGAACCTATGCCGGTACGGGTGTGGGCGGGAGTGCTGTTTGCGCTTTTAGGGCTCATGTGGGCACCGGTTCCTTTTGCCTTTGCCTATGGATTCACCATCCCCGTACTTATTGGGGGAATGGCGCTTATGGCAGGGGTGTCCTTGGGGGGAACGCTTTTTCTTTCCCGCAGGACAGGTTTTTCGAAGCTGGAAGGGAAGGCCACTCCGCTCTTTTACTCCATCGTTATTACCGTAACCTTAGTGGTGGGGTATATCCTTTTCCGGCATGTTCTCCTTCCCCGGGGTGATGTTCTTTACAGCGGGCGCAGTACCTGGGGGGACCTTCCGGTGCACCTTAGCATCATCTCCGTATTCGCCGAACAGGGGACATTCCCGCCTGATTATCCGGTTTTTCCCGGTGCTCACCTGGGGTATCCTTTTTTGGTCAACCTGGTGTCGGCCTCTTTCAGGTTGCTCGGCTGGTCACTGCGCTGGTCGGTCCTCATTCCCAGCTGGTTGTTTCTCGGAGTCCTTTCCGGGGGTTTTTATTTCCTGGCCAGGCGATTTTTGCGTGATGCGTTGGGCGTGGCTTTGGCCGCGGTGTTATTTTTCGTAAACGGTGGACTTGGTGTCGTCTATTACCTGGAAGGAGCCTGGGAAAACCCGGGAAAATTTTTCGGTATTTTTTCCGATTTCGCGAATTCTCCCACCAACTACATTGAGCATAATATACGCTGGTCCACTATAGTCTGTGATATGCTGGTTCCGCAGCGCACAACGCTTGCCGGTTGGGCGGTGCTTTTTTTCGTGCTCTGGATGCTGAAGCGGGCCATGGATACGCATGATCGGCGCCAGTATCTTTTGGCCGGCCTGGCAGGCGGTTTATTGCCCATGGTCCACACCCACTCTTTCCTGGGTTTGGTTGTCGTGGCGGTTGTGTGGTTCCTGGTATTTTTTGTTACTTCACCCCGTAAGGGAGCATATTTTGTTGATTGGCTGATGTTTGCCCTGCCGCTTGCCGCGTTATCCCTGCCCCAGGTTTGGTATTGGACTGTTCCCCAATCGGTGGAAGGGGGATTTGTCCGCTGGCAGCCCGGATGGGTTAATCAGGCTGATATCTGGCCCTGGTTCTGGATTAAAAATGCCGGCCTGGCTTTCATCCTGATATTTCCGGCCCTCTTCGGTGGTGCGGGAAGACAGATGAGGAAGTTCTACCTGGGAGCTGTTGCGGTGTTTGTGCTCAGTGAGACAGTAGTGTTTCAGCCCTGGGACTGGGATAATATCAAGCTTCACTTTGTCTGGTATATTTTCACCGCTTTTTTAGTGGCTGATTATGTATCGCGTGGATATTATAAGCTTCCTGCCGGTTTGTCGCGCAAGGTATTGCTGGTGTTTTTGGTGGTGGCTTTTTCTCTCTCAGGAGCGCTGAGTATCGGACGGGATCTCGTGCTTATCGTCCCGATATTTTCGACTCCCCAGCAGGAAGCGGGGGAATTTATCCGGGAACATACACCTCCGGATGCGGTCTTTCTCTCCGCCGATCACCATGCCCACCCCATAAGTCCCCTGGCCGGCCGTTTCACGTATGTTGGATTCCATGGGCTCCTGTGGTCCCATGGAATCGATTTCCATGAACGGGCCGAAGCTGTGCGCCTGATGTTTGAAGATTCAGAGAAGTTTCCCGAACTGGCAGACGAACACGGTATTGATTATGTGTATATAAGTGATGATGAAAGGCGAAAATTCGAAATCGACTTCCCCTTCTTTTTCGAAAATTATCCCATGGTTTTCGAAGCCCGGGGGATCATGGTTTTCGCGATATCCGAACGGGCGATAGCGTGGGCGGAAAACGTGGAAGGAGGGCTCTAAGTGGTCGAATCTCCCGATGTACGTGGAAGAATGACCCAGCGAGACTGGGTGCTGCTCGTGCTTCTTCTGGTGGTCTATGTTCCGCTTGCCTTTTGGAATCTCGGATCAAGGGAGGTGCCGCAGACCCCCTGGTCTCCCATGGTGCCTGGAGAATGGGTGCGCGCGCGTTTTGAAGAGGAAAGTGAGATAGGCCGGGTTGCCTGGTACGGGGGATTGGGTTTGGGAGACTATAAAATAGAATTTTTTGACCACCAGGGAGAGGCAATTGGCGAACACGTGCTTGAGCACCGGGATATATATGTTTGGCGGTTTGCCGATCTTGCTTTTGTCGGTTCAATTTCCGAAGTTCAAGTAAGTGCGCTCGGGATGCGTTCGACACTTCTTGAGCTTGTGTTTCTGGATGCAGAGGAGGGAACCCCGGTTAATATTACCGAGGTGGAGGAAGGTGACCCCCATCCCCGCACCACGGGCAGGGGGGCGCAGTTATTCGACGAACAGGAGACGGTTCCGGATCGGCCTTCCTTTATGACTGGAATGTATTTTGACGAGATTTACTTCGCCCGTACGGCGTTTGAACATCTGAACTATATACCGCCATATGACTCCGTGCAACCACCTCTGGCCAAAATCCTGATCAGCCTGGGAATCCTGGTTTTCGGTATGACACCCTTCGGATGGCGGGTGGTGCCTGCTATATCCGGGGTGGCGATGATACCGTTGATTTATATTTTCGCACGCCGGCTTTTCGGTCGCACGGAGTATGCTTTCCTGGCCGCGTTTTTCCTCACCTTTGATTTTATGCATTTTGCCCATTCCCGCTTCGCAACGCTTGAGGTGTTCATGGTGGTGTTCATAGTTCTCATGTATTATTTCATGTATGTGTACACTTCACGGGATTTTTTCGATACCACCACTCCTCATCTTTTGCGGCCTCTCTTTTTTTCCGGGCTTTTTTACGGTATGGCTTCCGCCTCCAAGCTCAATGGTATTTATGCTGGTGCAGGCCTTGCGGTCATCTTCTTCGTACACCTATGGGCACGGGGAAGGGAAGCGGCACGCTCAACAGGCGAAGTCAGGGAAGATTTCCGCGCAAAAAAGAAAAAGATCCTTTCCTGGTGCGTGCTCTTTTTTATTCTGGTTCCCGTGTGTGTCTATTTCCTCTCCTACATTCCTATCATGCTAATACCTGAGCATGGACCCGCAGATGTGATACGGTACCAGGGGCACATGTACCGCTATCACCGATATCTTGAAGCGACGCATCCCTTTTCTTCGCCCTGGTGGGAATGGCCGGTCATGGTCAAGCCCATATGGATGTACCAGGGAATGGATGTTCCTGAAGGGAAGATATCGAGTATAGCGTCTTTCGGTAATCCCGCCCTCTGGTGGGGAGGGTTGCTCGCGGTGCTCGCGACTATCTTTTTCGCGGTCAAATGGAAAGACCGGAGCATGACCTTCGTGCTCGGCGCCCTTGCTTCCCAGTATATTCCATGGATTCTCATCCCGCGGCTTACCTTTATCTATCATTATTTCGCAAGTGTCCCATTCGTGATATTCTGTCTGGTGTACTGCTCTCGCCGAATGTATGAGTATACCCGGTGGGGGAAAGCGCTGCTCGCGGTGCTGGTGGTATTGACGGTCGTATTGTTTGTCATGTTTTATCCCGTGCTTTCCGGGATGATGGTGGACCGTGCATATGTGTCCATGTACCTGCGTTGGCTTCCAAGCTGGCATTTCTACACGGGAGGAGGGTAGATTCATGGGTGGGGAGGTGACTTTCAGTGTTGTGGTTCCCGTGTTTAACGAAGAACCGGTAATTGAAGAAACCCATCGGCGCTTGAATGAAATCATGCGGAAAACAGGTGAACCATATGAGCTCATTTTTGTCGATGACGGGAGCAGTGATCGTTCTGCAGAAATCATCAGCCGTCTGAGCCGGGATAACGACTCTACCCGGCTTCTTTCGTTTTCACGCAACTTCGGACACGAAGCGGCGACAACGGCAGGCCTGGACCATGCCCGGGGCCAGGCGGTGGTGATAATCGATGCTGACTTGCAGGACCCTCCCCAGGTCATATTGCAGATGATTGAAAAATGGCGGGAAGGATACCAGGTGGTTTACGGGAAAAGATTGGAGCGCAAGGGTGAAAGTTTTTTCAAGAAGGCGGCGGCCAGTATGTTTTACCGCATGCTCCATTCCCTGAGTGAGATAACTATTCCTCTGGATACGGGAGATTTTCGTTTGATTGACCGTGAAGTCTGCCGTTCCATGCGAAGATTACGGGAAAAGAACCGTTTTATCCGCGGTATGGTGAGCTGGGTGGGCTTTCGGCAAACAGCGGTGGAATATGTGCGCGACGAGCGCTTTGCGGGGGAAACGAAATATTCCACCGGTAAGCTTCTGCGCCTGGCTTGGGATGCGGTGACCGCTTATTCCCATAAACCGTTGCGGGTAGCTACTTACGTTGGTTTTACCTTGTCGCTGGTGAGCTTTATCTACCTGGTGTTCGTGGTGGTTCGCCGCCTGGGAGATCCGCTTGCGGTACCCGGTTGGGCGTCGATCGTGGTTATCAATCTTTTTTTTAACGGGGTTATCCTCATCATCCTGGGAGTGATAGGCGAGTACCTGGGGCGCGTGTATGACGAGACAAAGCGCCGCCCTCTCTATCTGGTGGCAAAGCGGGAAGGGTTTGACCGTGGCGGGAACGATAGCTGATTTGATACGGCGTTACCGCCGCGATCTGTGGCAGGTGACCAAGTTTTCCATCGTGGGGGTGGGGAACACTGCTGTGGATTTCGGTCTCTTCACTCTATTGTATATCTATGGCGGGGTTTTTTATGCAACTGCTCAAGTTATCTCCTACGCCTGTGCCGTGCTTCACAGCTACCTTTGGAACCGTTACTGGACATTTGCCCGCAGGGGAAAGCCATTGCTGGGTGAAGCGGCGAAATTTTTTTCGGTAAACCTGGTGTCTCTGGCGGTGGCGCTGGTTTTCCTCTACCTGTTCAGGGAAAAAGCCCAGTTATCCACCTTGTGGGCCAAGGCATTCGCCACTCTCTTTTCCATGATGGTAAATTACGGGGGAAACCGGTTCTGGGTTTTTGCCGTAAAAAAACAGGAAAAAAAGGAACTCGAATAAACGGTTTTGGACTCCCGGACTTTCCTCTACTTGTGCGCCGCTGGTTTTCCATGTAGGTAAAATTGACAAAGAAGTTCGGGTATGTTAAGAAAACCAGGAGACTCCGGTGCGCCTGCGCTCGCTTTCTCTTCCAACACTGTGCGAAGAAGAATGATCGACTGTAATACCTGGAGTAAAAAAGCGCACCCATGAAGGGACGGATTCAATTTC
>SKXZ01000085.1 GCA_007128145.1 Candidatus Nitricultor lacus
CAATATTGTTAAGAATGGTAGAAAAAAGAAGCAAATAAATAATAAAAAAAGGAGGATGCCATGGAAATAACTATTAATGGGTATAAAAAAGAGGAAGCTATTGCATTGGCGTTTAAACTTGGTTTTGAATCTGAAAAAAATCGGTATTCTTGTTCCCAATCTTCTTTTCATGCGATAACCACAGTTTTAGGTTACAAAAACCCCATTGTATTTAAAGCTCTCTCACCTTTCCAGGGCGGTGGTTCAGATTCAGGACTCACCTCTTGTGGAGCCTTTTGCGGACCACTGGCTGTTTTTGGCATGTTATTTGGAAGAGACTATTCCCTCTGGGAAAAACGGGAAATGGATTTACAGGCTTCTTTCCTGGGAGAGAAGCTTTTAGAAAAATTCCATGAAACCTATGGTTCAGCACTGTGCAAGGATATTCAAAACCACTGTTGCGGCTTCTCAACCCGTTTTGTCAAAAACGGAAAGTTGGACAAAGATGCGGTAAATACCTTCGAGAAACACGGAGGCCACGAAATAGTAGCACCAACAGTTGTGGGGCGTGGTGCTGCTTGGGCGATAGAAATATTATGGGATGAGCTACCTAAAGATCAGGATATCAATCTCAGTAATATTCCCTCCATGAAAGATGCAGAAAGGATGTTAGACGAAAAAATAAAAAGTTTATAAAAAAAAAAAAAGATTCTGTTTATAGCATTTCAAAAAGATTTCTCATCTTTATTTCTCTTAAGGAAGTTCTTGAAGGAATATGTTTATTTTCCGCCACCCCGAAAGATCGCGGCCCAGCGGGTCCTAAATGCTTTCTACGTCGAAATGAAACGCCTCAACGAGGAATCCAACCAGCTTATGCTGGAGCGAAGGGCCCGCAAGGACAGGCTGGGCATACCGGACGACCTGAGGTAATAACCGGCCGGGCGAATTGACACACTTTTTTGAAAGGTGGATTCCGAGGATTTCATCAAGCGGGGAGATGAAACCGCCTCCCTGCTTGATTACATGGGTCCGGAATATTGCCTCCCCATACCTTCAGCATTGTAAAGGAATTGAAAGGTCAGGGCGCGCGCCAAATCACGTTTCCACTCTCGTCAAACAGTAAGAGCACCGAATCACCCTCGAGCACACCCATGCCAATGCGGGCGTCTCCTGTTTCGCCTGTCATGGTAATTCTTGGCTCGTCATCGAGCATTCTCATGCTCATGCGGGCGTTACCCTTCTCGTCAAACATGGTGAGTTTCGGTTCTCCCTGGTACATGCGCATGTTTACTCGGGAAAGTCCTCCCTCGTCAAACATAACAAAGATCGGGTCGCCCTGGAATATTTCCATGCTCATGCGGTTTTTTAGCTCCTTGTCGAACATGAGCAGCCCCGGTTCGCCCTCGGAGATACCCATGATAATGCCGGGGTATCCACTGTTGTCAAGCATATTCAGAAAGGGGTGGCTGTTTTCACCCACAAACATTATCATGCGGTCATTTCCCTCTTCATCCACCATAACGAACTTGTTGGCCTTAATCTCCCGGGCTACATCCTGGGCAACCAATCCCTGCGGAAAGAATATCCCAGTGGCTAACCATGCACCTATGCAAAGCCCCAGCAAAACACCAAGCCAGCGAACCATTTTCCGGTTGCGTTTCGCTTCCCGTTCCAACGTTTCCAGTCTTTCCTCGACAGTCATTATTTTCCTCCTCGCGCGTTTTTTGTTGCTTCATTTTGTGAAGGTGTTCCACTCCTCTATTGCTTCCCGAAAACTCTGTATTTCTTTTACCAAGGTAAATTTTTACCAAGACACGACACCGGCCGGGATAAGAAGAATGTTCTATGTTACCGAAATAAGAGGAAATAATCCCCTCATTATTGATTATCATTTTTTAATAGATTTTTTTCCACTTTAATTGACCGTTCTTCTGTGTCTGCGAATTGGAAAGAAGCAATGTAAGTTGTTTTATCTATTATATGTGTAAATAGTATACCATATTGAAAATATATGTTTTTATATTCATGGATCAATTGACACCCTGTTATGCTTCTTAGTTACCCCGCTTGTCTTTGCTCATAGTGTATCCTCTCTCGGGAGGTTTTGGTAATTTCTTGATGGTGTTTGAAATGAGGGTATACTGTCTGTTTTTCTGTGACTATCTACACTTTTTAAGTAATGCCCGAATATTCAAAAGGAGGAAATAAATGTAAAAGAGAATTTTATGTGAAGTAACGAATCATTTAAATTAATATTTTTAAAGAAGTAATAGAGTATCATCAGGTTGAAGAATAAATAAAATTTGACAGTAGCGTGAATTTATCAGAAAATTTATTGTGCTTTACAACTGAATAACTGGGTGATCAGCACAGTGGATATGTAATGTCTGCTTGAATATACGATAAGGGGAGGTTGAATATATGAAGAGTAAGGGTTTTTCTACCGGCATCTGGACTTTTGGACCAGGATCAGACCGTTTTTGTGTCGAGGGATATAAAAAGGGTTCCGGATTTGAGGAGTCTCTCGACAAGGCGGCTTCCGTGGAAGGTTTGAACGGATTGATGATGCACTACCCCAATCCAGTGAACGAAGAGAGTGTCGAACGAATTGGAAAGGCCTTGAAGGATCGCGGTTTGGCTCTTACATCCTGTGAAGTAGACTTGTTCAGTGATCCTGTCTTTTCCAGGGGAAGCTTGATGTCGGAAGACCCAACAATAAGAAAAAGGGCTATAGGAATGAGCAATAAAGCTATGGATATGGCCGAAGCATTGGGCGCTCCGGCGATGAACCTGTGGCCCGGACAAGACGGCTTTGATTATGCTTTCCAAATTGACTATACAGCCCAGTGGAATCTTCTCATAGAAGCGATCAAGGAAATCGCTTCCCACAACACACGGGTGAAGCTGAGCCTTGAATACAAGCTGCGGGAACCTCGCACGCACTCGAGTATTTCCACGTCAGGCGTGGCGCTGTTCCTGGCGCAGGCATCCGGCTTTCCTCATGTCGGAGTGACAGTTGATCTTGGTCATGCTTTCAACTGCAAGGAATCCCCGGGAAATGTAGTGGCTATGCTCGACACCTCCCGAAAGCTCTTCGTTCTTCATCTGAACGATAACTTCCGCGACTGGGACGACGACATGGTAGTTGGAACGGTTCATTTCTGGGAAACACTGGAATTTTTGTACTACCTGAATCAGTCGAGTTTTGAGGGGTGGCTTGGGCTCGATATTTTCCCCTACCGGGAAGATCCGGTTGAAGCCTGTTCTCTCAGTATAGAAAATATCAACTATATGCTTACTGTCGTCGACCGCGTGGATTACGCTCGCTTAAAAGCCCTGCAGAAAGAAGCCGATGCTCTGGCGGCCTTCCGTTACATAAAAAGTCTCCTGTAAAGGCGGGAAAGAGTGTAGAAACTGAGTTATATAACCGGTGCACCGGTTATTTATATGTCCAGTGCGCCGGTTATCATGCTGACAATCTCATTCCTGCTGGTTTCTGCTGTCTTCTTTACCCCGACTACCTTTCCACCTCTCATTACAACAATCCTGTCAGCTATGCCAAAGACATGCTCCAGGTTGTGACTTATCATAATAAACGTAATCCCGTATTCATCCCTGATTGACTGCACCAGTTGAAGCACCTTCCGTTGTTCCTGTACCCCCAGGTTATTGGCCGGCTCATCGAGGATAATCACTTTTCCCTTCCAATAGGCAGCGCGTCCTACCACCACCGATTGCTGTTGCCCTCCGGAAAGAAGCTTCACCGGGGCATTGATGTTCTTCAATTCAATCTTTAAATTCTGCAAAGTTTTTAAGGTATCCTGTCGCATGCTTTTCATATCCAGAAAACCGAAGAGCCTTCCCAATATATTGTTGGTTACCCTCTCGCGCCCTAAAAAGAAGTTTTTTGGTGCATCCAGGTGATCCACCAGGGTGTTATTCTGGTATACAGTCTCGATACCGAGCTTAATTGCTTCAGTGGTGTTCTCAACATTGATATGTTGACCATCAAGATAGATGTCACCGCTGTCTCGCTCATAAGCCCCGCTGATCATCTTTATCAGGGTTGATTTTCCAGCTCCATTGTCCCCAACGATACCTACAATTTCATTGGTGTAAAAATCAAGGCTTACATTATCAACCGCCTTAATGCCGCCGAAATTCTTGCTGAGATTGACAACCCGCAGAATGACTTGCCTTGCGTCTTTTTCCCTGTCTTTTACGTTGGCATAAGTCTGTTCCATATTGATATTCTCACCCCAGTAACTTTCTCACATTTAAGCCGTGCGTACTGGCCGTCGTTGAGATTACCCGCATATTGTTATTAAGAACAAGTCCTGTTCCGACGGCTGTACATTTACCAACTTGGCCTTTAGGCTTGATGCTTTGAATCATATCCAGTAATACCGACACGCACCGCAATATTCACATTCACAATGAGCTCCCGCTTTCTTACAATCTTGTTTTGGGGAGTTCTACGGTTACCCCGCCCTGGAGGGCTGATTCATGTGCACAAATTCCCGCCATGGTCCAATTGGCTGCTACATCAGCGTCAATTTCCGATGGGCGTTCTTCCAGAATTGCACTGATAAACTCATGTACCATGTGCGGGTAAGATCCCCCATGACCACCTCCCTGTACAGAAGAGGCATGACTTTCATCGTTCACCTGTCCCCCGGTAAATATCCGTATTTCCTCGGGCAGTACATGTGCGTAATCGGGAATTTCTATCCGGCAGGCTTCCTCAAGCCCTGAAAACAACACCGGTCCTTCTCCTGCAATCTGCTCCCATTCAAATGAAAGCTTGTCCGCATATACGTCAAAGCTTTCACGATACTGCCGTATAGTATCAAAAAGCGAACGAGTGACTTCACAGGCAAGGTCCGAATCGTCGAGTTTCATAAGGGCTGATTCTATGGCAAAGGGTGAACCGTAGATCTTTGCGTACTCCTCACGAATCGTTCCCGAACCGTAGCATACCACTTCGGCAACGGGTTTGCGGGCTAGCGCAAGCAACGGTGACAGGGCGTGAGTTGCATACAGCATGGGAGGGTAACCGTACCAGTAGGAAGGCCATCCGGGCATGCTCATATTCTGTTGATGAGAACCGCGAAGAAACTGGATTTTTCCTAATTGACCTGTATCCCGAAGATTTTTTACGTGAAGACAGGTCCGTGTATACACAGCAGTCTCAAACATCATGTACGCCTTCCCGCTGTTACGGCGTTGATTGACAAGATCCAGGCACTCCTCCTTTGTCTCGGCCATAGGTACTGCACAGGCGGTATGCTTACCCGCTGACAAAGAGGCTTTTACCATCTCGTAATGCTTGGTCACCGGGCTCATAATCAATACTGCATCAATCTGCCGGTCTGCCACAAGATCACTGAACCTGTTGTAAGCATAGGGCACATGATATTTTTTCTGTATATTATCGAGAAGCTGCTGATCAGTATCGCAGATAGCTCGTATTTCCGAACGGGGATGGGTACGGAATATCTCGACAAAATTCGACCCGAATCCAAGCCCTGCTATTCCGACCCGAACTGTGTTTTCTGCCATCACCTTTCCTCCTGCTTCCTTCATTTAATCTCTAAAATCTGTGGACGAACAAAATCAACTGAACCAGCTGTGATATTGATAACGGGAAAACTTACCGGATGGGTGATCATCAGTGGTCCCTCTTTGGTGGCGATAAACGCATCCTCGGATTTTGTCCCGTATTCTTTTCCTGCTATTGACGGATTCCAGCAGAAGCATTGGTTCTCCAAAACGTGTTGTTTGCTTTCCGGAAAGACAAGGTACTCCCTGTTCCGATACCCCTGGGCCCCTCCCTGATGATGGAGTTTCCACTCATCGGGATACCCTCTCTGTTTGTAAAGATCCATGGTTTTTCGAAATATCTCCTGTACCGGTGCCCCGACTTTTGATGCGGCAATCATCTCGCATTCAATGACCGTCGTATCCTCATACTGCCTGCGCAGGTTATCAGGGATGGATCCAAAAAAGACACATCGTGTGATTGTAGTAACCAGTCCCCATTTCCTGGCGTTAACATTGAGCATCAGGTATTTCCCGATTTTTTGCTCCGTTGCAATAGCATGACGGTATTTTCTGCTGCGCTCATCCGCGGCAGCCTGATTACACACCGAGTCTATCCGGTCATACCAGAGTTTACGTAGCACTTCTCCGGTAACCATGCATTCACTCATCCCCGGCCTGGCCATGTACAGCGCAGCTTCCAATGCCTGAGATGCTCTATGCCCGAGCCAGAGATACCGGTCTATTTCCGGCTGCAGCAGCTGGAACCTCAGAGCCTGGATCTCTTCCTGACAAGAGTCAAACCCGCAACCGGCTACATCGCAAAGAATGTCTGCTGGATCAAGGATGGATTTCGCTGTGTCATATTCACTGCCGTCATACCACTCGTATTCAGCCAGAGTAAACTGCAAGCCCTGAAGACTTTCATCTTCCATCATTCTGGCTGATTCAATCCTACTTGTAATGATATAGCGGTGTGTTTCGGTAACCAGGATGGAGGATACTCCAAGCGTATCTGCAATGGTCACCTCATTCACTCCCCCGGCGGTAAACCAGCAGAAATTCGCCTGGGTTTTCAGCAGGATCCCCTTTACCCCGAGCTTGCCAATGAGCTCCCTTACACGGGCATGTTTCTCGTTTATCTCGTCAATTCTATTCATGGTTTCCCTTTCCCGAGACTTATGTGTTTACCTTTTATTGTTCATGAGAAATACTGAAATGATGTCAGGTTATGTTCGTATCTTCTGGCGGATCTGATCTATAAGTACTGCAATGAGGATTACCAATCCGATTGCCACTCTCTGCCAGAAAGCGGATACCCCGAGCATATTCAATCCGTTGTGCAGGAAAATTATGATCAGTACTCCGATAACGGTCCCGAAAAGACCACCTTGTCCTCCTGACATGGCAGTGCCACCGATAACCACACTGGCTATCGCATCGAGTTCCATCATTTCCCCAAGAATCGGCTGTCCTGAATTCATCCTGGAAGTCATGATGATTCCCGCCAAACCTGCCAGAGAAGCACTGATCATGTACACTGACATCGTCACCCGCTTCACTGGAATTCCCGCATAATTTGCCGCTTCTCTTTGTCCGCCCACTGCGTAGACGTGTACCCCGTACCGCGTAAACCGCAGAAAAAAACCGAAGATAATAAAGCAGATAATCGCAATAATCACTGGAAAGGGTATCCCGAATGTCCACCCCCTGCCGATGAATGCAAAATCAGGGGGAAACCCTGCTACGGGAATACCATTGGTC
>SKXZ01000218.1 GCA_007128145.1 Candidatus Nitricultor lacus
AAGGAAGGTCGAGGAAACGGCAATCAGCACGATGGCGGGCACGAGCAACGTCCAGTTAAGACCTGAGATGTCCATTAGAGCAGCCGCCATTGCGACCGGCACAAAAGCATTGGCTATCCCGAAACCGATCGCACCGCCGGTCTTTGCGAGCATCAAAAGATCAAGTGATATAGGAGCAAGCAGCAGGCGCTCAAATGACCGATTTTTCTTTTCAAAGGTGACCGTTACCGCGAGCATGGAGGTCGTGCCGAAAAGGATGGAAATCGCAACTACACCCGGTACAAGATCGTAAACTTCTTCAAATCCCCTACCTGAACGTACGAGAAACATACCCGTCCAGGCAAGAGGAAAAATCAGACCCCAGCTGATGTTGGGAGGCTTGAGGTAATACGTCCGCATATCCTTGGCCAGGATATTCCAGAAAGCTACCCACTGTTTCATCGACCCGCGCCTCCTTTTTCCTTTTCCTTGCGCATGGAAGAAACCTCGATACCGGTGATACGAACAAATATATCCTCGAGAGACGGCTGTAGCCGGCGGGCATCGGTTACTTCCACCCCGCATTCTTCAAGGATTTGAATGACCGGGGCGATGCGCACGTGCTCTGCGGATTCCAACCGAATTCGACTGTCATCTGCCATATAAAACATGATAGTGGGAAATGTATTGGTTAATTTTTCGAACAGGCGAGGTTTCCACCCTGAAAGAGAAAACATTATCACCTCTGTATCAGGAACAGACCGGATGAGGTTCGTGACATTGTCCGTGTGAACGATGTGGCCATTGACAATGAAGGCGATACGGTCGCATAAACGTTCCGCTTCCTCGATATAGTGTGTGGTGAGGAATATCGTGGTTCCTTCACGGTGAAGCCTGGCAATCAACTGCCGTATACGGCGTGCGCTGGCAACATCAATACCCGTTGTCGGCTCGTCAAGAAAAAGAATGGAAGGTTTGTGGATAATACCGGCGGCGATGGTGAGCTTTCTCTTCATGCCTTTCGAATACGTAGAAAATTTTCGCCCTCCGGCACCGGTAAGGTCAAAATCCTCTAGAAGTTTTCGGGCCCGCTTTTGCCGCTCACGAGCGCTCAATCCATACAGTGAAGCGCAAAAACACAGGTTTTCATACCCTGTTAACTCTGGATAGAGATTGCTCTCATCCGGGACAACGCCAATCATCGCCTGTGCCGCCTTTGGATTATGGGTACAATCAATTCCCGCAATGCGGATAGACCCTGCATTCAGCCATGCGAGTCCCGTGAGCAGGTTGATGGTGGTGGTTTTCCCGGCTCCATTGGGGCCGAGAAAACCAAAGAGTTCTCCTGCGTACACATCAAAAGATACACCGCGAACCGCTTCCACCTGGCCGAAGCGCTTCACCAGGTCTTGTGCTTCGATAATCGGTTTTGACCTCGCCATGGAAACCGTTCCTTCACTCACGTACGCCCTCCCCTGTAAATGCAGTGAGTAGGGAGTAGGGAGTCGTGAGTAGTGGAAAACCCACTTCTTACATCTCACAGCCAACCAAATTCCGTCACCCCGGCATGAAGTGGGGTCCAGAGAGAGGGGCAGTATTCAGGATTTCGTATTCAGAAGTCAGAATGTAAACCAGGCTAACTCCTTCTAAATAAGAAAGTCGCTGGATTCCGGCTAGTGACATGCCGGAATGACGGGATTTATTACATTTCCTTGCTCTCTGCTTTACCACGTCTCACTTACTTCTCACTGAATGTAATCCCCCTCCCCATTTCACCGCTCCATGATCTTTGCCTGCATCCCTTGTGTGCCTTGTGCCATTCTTTGGCACCCGGTTATTTTCCTTCATACTTCATACTTCCTACTTCCTACTTCCTACTTCCTACTTCCTACTTTATAGTCCCCATTCCCCGTAGTTCCTCATGAAAAACTCCCGCAATACTTCATACCACTTCTCAAGCTCTTCTTGATTGACCTGGTAATGGATGAAATATCCCCTTCTTTCAGCGATGACAATATCAGCATCCCGTAGAATCCGTAAATGTTGTGAAACAGCAGCAGGTGTTATTCCCAACACGCGGGCCAGGGCGTTCACACACAATGACCTTTTCTGTAGGATGTGTATCATCTTCAACCGAGTATCGACTGAAAGCACTTTACATATGCGTGCCGTCTTTTTCAAATCATCCCTTAAGCTTCCCAAGTTCCTGTTTTGCCTTTGCATAAAGGTAATATTGTTGTGGTTACACTTCTTCATTTATTTAAGTATATACTTATATACCATATTAGTATTCTTTTGTACAGAGCCTAAAAGAATTTTCTCAGGAGCTACCGGTGAACAATGCTCATTTTCCAATTATCTTGTTTCGAAATTATCCCCATATTTCATAAGATGTGATAGAATTTTTATAAACAGGAAGAGGCAATGCTCAAGGAAGGGAAAGAAACACGAAAATACCATAGACGAACTACCACTACGTAGATACCTCTCAATACCAGCTTGAATCATAGCACTTCCATGCCCAATAAAATCCTGTACGGACAGATTCTACATCGGTAGGCAAACACCCTCGTCCTTGAGAAAATACCCTGTTCGTCTCAGCCGTGGTCGTAAACCTATTAACAGATAGCCTGGGGAGGACTCTTGGCAGCTGCCACCATAATCACCCTGCCCGTCCTGATACTGACAATTTTCATCCATCGCTACATTGTGCGTGGTCTCACCCTCGGAGCGCTGAAAGGATAAAAGAAAACGTGTGTATTGGAGGTTTGATATGACAATCCCAAGCACCATGAAAGCCGGAGTATTGCAGGATATACAGAAACTTGTCCTCATGGAAGTACCCGTGACAAAACCCCGCAAGGGGGAGGTCCTGCTCAAAATCGGGGCTTGTGGCATATGTGGAAGTGATGTCCGCTATTATTTTGGAGAAAACGCATGGTCTTTGCACACCCTGGGATTCAATGAGCCAACCCCGGCTACAGCCATACTCGGGCATGAAATCGCCGGAACCGTTGTTCAACGAGGAAAAGGCTCATCAACACGCAAGAGAGGTGACCGGGTAGGAGTGCTTGCTTTCAAATCGTGCGGTGCATGCGAGTTTTGCCTGCGGGGGTTAGAGAACCTGTGTGCCTACCAGTATCATATCGGACATGACGGACGTTGGCAGGAGGTTGATTTTGTTCCGGGAGGATACAGCGAATATATGCCGGTATGGGAGGATAAGGTTTTCCCCATACCGGAGCACATATCCTTTCCCGAGGCAACCCAGCTCGACGGCCTCGCTGTCGCTATCCATGCACTCAAGCGGTCACACCTTGCCCTGGGCGAAACACTGGTTGTTGTTGGTGGTGGAGCCATCGGACTTCTGGTCGCCCAGGTCGGCAGTATTCTCGGAGCCGGCTCGGTCATGATTCTCGATACCAGGAAAAAACCCCTGGATGTCGCGCGAGAATTGGGAATCGAAAATGCAAAAAATATCAACAAAGAGAGCATTTCAGTCGCAATAAGCAACTTCACCGTTCAAAAAGGAGCCGATGTCATTATCGATACCGTCGGAACGAAGGACACGATTACCGATTCCCTTCGCTCCCTGAACCGCTTCGGCCGATTGAACCTCGTTGCTACCAGTGAAGAGGAAATAATCCTGAAACCAACGGATTTAGCCGGTGAAAGAATTATAACCACATCAGCGAACAACCTCTATGAAAATTATCCCCAGGCGATTGAGCTTTTGTCTTCAGGAAAGGTGCAGATAGACCCCCTGATCACCCATATATTTCCGCTCGATGAGCTCGAAGAGGCGTTTCGTTTGGTATTGGACAAGGAGAAAAATGATGTGATCAAAGTCGTGATTGTACCTTGAAAAACCGTGAGAAGTAGAATGCCCTTCGGGCAGTGAGTCGTGAATCGAGGAACTTCAGGGGGCTGAAGACCGTGAGATGTAAGAAGTGAGTTTTCCACTACTCACGACTCCCTACTCCCGACTCACTGCCTTTACACCCCTTATACCCGTCTACGTACTTACGCATATACGCATATACACATTTACAGCCTTCTTTCCGCGCCACACTACCGGACAAGTTTCCTGAAGACCTCTACCAACTCACGGATGGTTTCCTCACCGTCTCCGTTTTCCCTCACCGCCCGGGTGACGCACCCACGGGTGTGGTCTTCCAACACAATGAGCGCCAGGCGGGCCAGTGCCATGCGAACGGCGCTTATCTGGTCAAGGACATCCACGCAGTAGCGTTCTTCTTCCACCATGCGCTCTATACCCCGCACCTGGCCATCAATACGGCGTAAACCATCGAGGATCTTTTTTTTATCTTTTTGATAACTCCCCTGCCGATTGGTCCGGGAAATACACACATCATCCTTCATGGTTGAGTGCTCCTCTCCTCTCCTCCCCATGCTCAAGCCGCTCGTTCAGTGGAATGTCTTTGCTTTTCGATGTCTGCGCCTGTTGTTATAAATGATGGTTCGATGCGCGCTTTCTTCAAGCGGAGGGAATTCAACACCACGTTGAGAGAGCTCCCGGCCATGGCCGCAGCCCCCATAATCGGGTGCAGCAGGCCTAAAAATGCCACCGGAATAGCCACCGCATTGTACATCCAGGCCCAAGTATAGTTCTGCCTGATCTTGGCGAAAGTAGCACGGGAAAGTTTGATCGCCGATATCACACCGGCCAGATCTCCCCTTACCAATGTTATGTCGGCGGCTTCAATCGCTACATCCGTCCCGGTACCAATGGCTATACCCACGTTGGCTTGCTTCAGAGCAGGAGCATCATTTATCCCGTCACCCACCATGGCCACCATGCCGTATTCTTGCTGAAGGGTGAGTACCTGGTCAACTTTCCCTTCAGGCAATACTTCCGCAAGAACCCGGCTGATACCTAGCTTTTGAGCCACAGCCTGCGCAGTCCGCCAGTTATCACCGGTAATCAACGCAGTGTGTATTCCCATTTTCTCTATCTCAGCAACTGCCTGTATGGCGTCCGGCTTCAGTATATCCGACACCGCTACCAATCCGGCCAGCTCTTTATCCACCGCTGCCAGAATGACGGTTTTTCCCTCTTCCTCCAGTTGCGCTATCTTTTTTTCCCATGCAGAAATATCGACTTTCTCTTCAGCCATCAACCTGCTGTTTCCCACCACCAAAGATACACCTTGGACTATCCCTTGGACCCCCATGCCTGTGCGGGCTGTAAAGTCCTCCACTCCTGCAAGTGGTATGCTGCGCTTCCCGGCTTCTTCCACTACCGCTTGGGCCAGGGGGTGTTCGGAAGCGTTTTCGAGTGCAGCGACCAGCGAGAGCAACCGCTCCTCGCTCATGCCCTCTCCGACTGCAAGATCGGTAACCACCGGTGATCCCCTGGTAAGGGTGCCGGTCTTATCGAAAGCCACCAGGCGAATGTCTTTCATGGTTTGAATGGCTTCCCCACTGCGTATGAAAATCCCCTTTTCCGCTCCTACTCCGCTTCCCACCATAAGAGCGGTTGGAGTCGCCAAACCCAGGGCGCACGGACAGGAGATAACAAGCACCGCGGTTGCCGCCAATACCGCCAATGAAAAGATTGGTGCATCCGGATTGCTCCAGGGGAACATGAAGTATCGCACTATTCCCGAATGAAAATCCGGGAACAAAAGCCAGGATAAAAAAGCAGCTCCCGCCATGATGAGGATAAAGGGAACAAGGTATCCTGTTACCCGGTCAGCAAATTCCTGGATAGGTACCTTGGTTCCCTGGGTCTCTTCCACCATGCGGATAATCTGGGAAAGAAAGGTATCCTTCCCCACCCGGCTCACCTGTACTCGAAGCATCCCCTGGCGGTTAATGGTAGCCCCTATTACTTCATCACCCTCCCGTTTTTCCACCGGAAGTGATTCACCTGTAGCCATCGACTCATCCACGTTGCTTTGCCCGTTGACCACCACACCATCGGTGGGAATCTTCTCACCTGGACGTACCACCATCACCATTCCCGGCATAAGTTCTTCTACATCTATTTCCTTCTCTTCCCCTCCATCAACAATAATATTCGCCTTCTTGGCTCCCATTTCAAGGAGTTTTTGTATGGCCTGGGACGCTTTCCCCTTTGCCGCCGCCTCCAAAAAGCGACCCACCAGGTGAAGAGCCATGATGCTTGCCGCCATCTCCACAAACGTCGTCACCGGAAACCAGAACCGCAGAAAACTGAGGAAAAATGGTATAGCAGAACCCAAAGTCACCAGGGTATCCATGTTTGCGCTGCGATGCCGAAGAGCGTTCCAGGTGCCCCGGTGAGTCTCCCAACCGGCGATGAAAATTGAAGGTATAGCCAAAACAATAGTCAGAGGAAAATAACCAGGAATGGGAGTGATAAACATATGCACCATCATGAGTACCATGATAACCCCGGCAAAAACAACCGCGATCCACATCCTGCGCCGGGCATACAACACCGCATCATCCCGATGTTCTTCCTTCGATGCGTGGTCTGTCTCCTTCTCCAGCACACTATACCCGGTCTTTTCGACAATCGCCGCGAACATCTCGGGACCCGCTCCTCCCCGGTGATACTTGACAGTGGCTTTTTCAGAAGCAAAATTGACCGAGGCTTCCTCAACAACCGGTAGGTTCCGTAATTCATTTTCAATGCGCTGGGCACAGGAAGCACAGTGCATTCCGCCTATTTTCAAGGTTACGGTTTCCAGCTTCCGCTCAACCCCGTGAACTTTACCTGAATATCCTGCTTCTTCTACAGCTTTCAAAAGGTGGCTGAGTGATGTTTTTTCCGGGTCATAGCGCACACTGGCCCGTTCACGGGGAAGATTGACTACTGCATCAATAACCCCGGGTACGTTTTTCAAGCTTTTTTCCACGCGTTGCGCACAGGAAGCACAGTGCATTCCTGAAATATCCATGTCAATTTTCTTCATGGGTTTTCCTTCCTTCCCCTGGCACTATTGAAATATAGTCGAAAATATATGCATACTGAGTTAGTATTCTTAGTAATGTATTTCAATTATACCCCCATAGGGTATAATGTCAAGGATTAAGACAGTCGAGGGTTGAGTATTATTAAAATATCGCCCCGGCCTTCGGCCTTTGGGGGGAGGGATATACCGAAAGCCAGGGTGCTCGTGTAGGGCTTTATACAGCTTCATCGGGTGTGAGCGTTTTTTGGAGGATTCATTCTGGTAGGCCGTGAAGGAATCGAACCTTCAACCTACTG
>SKXZ01000089.1 GCA_007128145.1 Candidatus Nitricultor lacus
ACGGGGTGTATACCACGATATACCCTGGTTGAGAGATTCATATTTTTTGATATCTCACTGAAACTTTTAACCGGGGTTTTATCTTTGCCAAGAATTACCATGCAAACCTCCAACTACTTCTTTCCCCTATGTTCCTGATATTTTCTTTACACTACTCCCTACTCACTGCATTTAGCGAGGTGCAAGGAACATTTCCGGGCTGAAATACATATCGATGCCAAGGATGCTTAAAAGCGAGTGCATCTGGTCGAATACCAGGAGAAATCCCAAAAAAACAAGTAAAATCCCACTCGCCAACTCTATCCAACGTCCTCCTCTTTGAATCTTCCTGAAAAAACCCAGGGCGTAACTCCATCCAGCACCTAAAAATAAAAAGGGCAAAGCTAACCCCAACGAATAAAAGGCAAGCAAAACCCCCCCATAGACAATGTGACCAAGTGTACTCACATACAAAAGAATTGAGCCAAGGATTGGACCAACACAAGGTGTCCACCCCAATGCGAAAGTAACGCCTAAAAGAAAACTACGTGCTTTGCCCAAACCCTCGCCGGGTCGCAATCTCTTTTCAGTATACAAGTATTTAATCTTGAATACTCCCAGAATATGCAAGCCAAAGATAATAATGATGAATCCTGCTATGCGTGTGAACCATAAACGATATTGCAACAAGGTCACACCAAGAGCGGATGCTCCCATTCCCATCAAAAAAAAGACCGCGGCAAAACCGACTACAAAAAGCATAGTATGCAAAACTACTTTACGCCTATCGTTTTCTAGGGTATCAACGCCACTTACGTAACCAAGGTATGCAGGTGCAATGGCCAAAACACAGGGTGACAAAAAAGATAAAACTCCCGCCAAAAAACTGATAAATATTCCAAATTCTAATTCCATTGTTATCACCCCCTTCTCCCTGTAAATCTAACGCAAACCTTTCACGGCCCACATTAGTATGCTCAACAACTAATTTTTCAATTATATAGGATAATTTTCTGGTTGGGGAGGTCAGCTTAGGTTAAAATAAAGTAACATTCCACCAAGGGAGGGCATACATTGATCTGGAACAAGGCTATCGAAGTCATGGCACGTGAAGATCTCATCAAGCTACAGGAAAATAAGTTACAGAAAACCCTGATGCGTTGTCAAAATACCCCATACTACAGGAACATATTCAAGAACAATCATATTGATCCCTGTTCCATACGTACCGTTGAAAATGTAAAACATATCCCGCCAACAACAAAGGAAGATTTGAGAAAAGGTTTTCCCCTTGGCTTTCTCGCAACTTCACGGGATGAAGTCGTCCGCATCCATTCCTCCTCTGGAACAACCGGAACCCCTACGGTGATTTACCACTCCTCTAAAGATATTGATACATGGAGTGATCTGGTAGCCCGCTCTTTGTATATGACGGGAGTGAGAAATGGCGATGTATTTCAGAACATGATGAGTTACGGCCTGTTTACCGGTGGGCTGGGAATGCATTATGGAGCCGAAAGGATCGGGAGTATGGTTATTCCTATCGGAGCTGGTAATACCAAGCGTCAAATTTGGTTTCTCCGTCACTTTCGTTCTACAGTGCTTCATATTATTCCCAGCTATGCTCTCCTTTTGTCCACGCTCATCAAGGCTGATGGGCTTGATCCCCGGAAAAACTTGAATATACATATTATACTTCTTGGTGCTGAACCCCACAGTGAAGAAACCAGGCGTCGTGTACAGGATTCTTTTTCTGCTCAAGCGTATAATTCCTATGGTCTTTCAGAGATGAACGGCCCTGGGGTGGCTTTTGAATGCATCCATCAAAACGGTATGCATCTTTGGGAAGATGCATATCTCATGGAGATAGTCAAACCCGACACCCTGGAACCCTGTAAACCGGGAGAATTAGGTGAACTTCTCCTCACCACGCTGGAACGGGAAGCCACTCCACTTTTGCGCTACCGCACAAAGGATTTAACGTATATTATGGAAGACCCGTGTCCTTGTGGCAGAACACACCAGCGTATTGCAAGAATCCAGGGCAGGACAGATGACATGTTTATATTCAGGGGTGTGAATATATTTCCTATACAGATTGAGAAAGTTTTAATGAATGTCTCGGAGGTGGGATCAAATTATCGGATCATTCTTGATCGTGATGACTTTAAGGATACACTCCGTATTGAGGTTGAAATCATACCGGAACTCTTCTTTGGCGATCTTTTAAGGCTAGAAAGGTTCCAAGAACGCTTGCGAGGGGAGCTTCGTTCAGAGATTTTGGTCACACCAGAGGTGGTTTTTGTGGAACCAGGACGCCTTCCTGCTACCGAAGGGAAAGCCGTTCGTGTCATTGACCAAAGGAAATTATAAACCCGCGGGGAGGGAAAATACAAAATGGCACATCAGATTTCTGTTTTTGCTGAGAACAAACCCGGAAGGATTGAAAAAATTACCCGCCTCTTAACCGAGGAAAAGATAAACATACGTGCTATAACTATCTCAAGTGCCAATGGTTTTGGAGTAATCAAGATACTTCCCGATCAGCCTAAAAAAGGGTATGACATACTTCGCTCAAACAGCATACCGACATACCTGCAAGAGGTTATCGCTGTCATCATTCCTGATATCCCGGGCGGCCTCCATCAGATATCTTTCGTGCTGAACAAATATAACCTGAATATCGAAGATGCGTATGGGTTTGTGGTGGAAAGCGGCAAAAAAGCAGTGCTGATACTCCAGGTAGAAAACCAGCCCCAAGCCCAGGAAATTTTGGAAAACAACGGCTTCCAATTACTCAGTGATGAGGAAATTTATCGTTTTTAACAGACAAAAGGGGGATTATAGTGTGAAAACAATAGTAGTGTATTACAGTCATGGAGGGAAAACGAAAGCTGTTGCCCAAGGGGTGGCCTTGGAATTCCAATGTGGAACCGAAGAAATTCGGCTTAAGAAAGTCCAGGGTAAAAAACCAGGTGCCGTGGATATGATGCAAAAAAGAAAAAAAGGGCAATTACCGGCAATATATCACGAAAGTCTCAACTTGAACAAACAACAAACAATCATATTGGGAGGGCCGATATGGGGTGGTACAGTAGCTGCTCCTATCTACAGTCTTATCAATCATATCGATTGGAAAAACAAAACGGTTGCAGTATTTGTCACCGCAGCCTTATTCGGGACTTCCAAAGCACTGGCTAAACTGAAAAAAGAACTGGAATCAAGAGGCGCAACCGTCAATGATCAAAAAGCTTTCTTCAGTTTGTTGCGAAATCCCAAAACCTTAAAAACAGCCGGTGCACATTGGGCCAAGGATCTGAAAAAACAAGCAACAGATAAACACTAAAAAATACAGTCCAGAAACAGTCAGTTCTTCAGAACACAAGACGCAGATTACTTACCTGACTGCAGCTGAATAATACGTATTATGGTTTTACCATGAGTTCCGTCACTTCTTCTAAAGAGGTTTCCTCTTTCTGGAAATCTCCAACTTTTTCACCATGGCTCAATATCACAACGCGGTCCACGACCGGATACACATGATACAGGTTATGTGAAATAAATATACTTGAAATCCCCTGGTTTTTCAGTTCTTTAATGAAATTCAATACTTTTTCAGACTCTTTTACAGAAAGATTATTTGTAGGTTCGTCCAGAATGACGAGTTTCGATTTAAAATACATCGCCCTCGCAATAGCAACCCCTTGTCGCTGTCCTCCTGACAATTCATCAACAATCGCGTGAGGAGAGCGCAACCTGAGATTCACATCCTCGAGAGCCTCCATCGATTCTCTTTCCATTTGTTCTATATCAAGGTACTTTGCAAAACCCATATCCACTTTCCCCCGCTCCCGACCCATGAAGATGTTCCGCATTATGCTCATTTTATGTACCATGGCTGCTTCCTGGTAAATTGTCTCTATTCCCAGGCTGCGAACTTCCCGTGGAGAGGAAAAGTGTTGTTCTTTTCCTTCAAAAAATATTTTTCCACTGTCAGGGGGATGGTAACCGGACAGTATTTTTATGAGGGTCGATTTCCCTGCACCGTTATCACCCAAAAGACCCACAATCTCGGCATATCCTACATTAAAATCTACTCCATTAAGAGCACATACCCCACTGAACCATTTGTAGATATCTTTCATTTCCACCAGGTAGTTGTTTTGTGCCATGATTAACACCTCATTTTTTTTGCACGTTCCCTGACATAAGTATTGAGGATAACAGCGGATATCGTAGCTATTCCAATGAAAACTCGAAACCAGTAACTTGGAGCTCGAGCCATTACCAGACCATTATCAATCACTCGGATGAGGAATGATCCAACCAATGTTCCAATAACTGTCCCCACGCCACCCATAAGTGCCGTTCCACCAATAACCGTTGCTGCGATGGCTTCCATTTCTAAACCACCACCCATAGATGGTATGGTTGCTCTTAATCGAAATGCCTGGATGATTCCAGTAAATCCCGCTAACATTGAACAGAGCATAAAATTGAACAGCTTCACACGGTTGGTTTCGATCCCCATAGCCCTTGCGGCAACCCGGTTTCCACCCGTAGCAAATACCCAGTTACCAAAATCGGTTCTCTCCAGAATGAACCATATAATTATTGTGATCGCTGCATACCAAAATATAGATGTACGAAAGATGCCTATGCGGCCTACAATAATGTGTGTGTTAATTTCTGGGGGAAAAAAGGGAGGCCATCCCCCGGTAATAAGCAAAACTGCTCCCCGCCAAATCATCATTCCACCTAATGTGGTAATAAAAGAAGGAATACCAAAAGTAAGGGTAATAAACCCGTTAAGGGCTCCGATCCCAAGAGCCATAACCAAGGCTGTAGTTATTCCCAAAATCGGATGCATTCCCCAATTTATCATCAAAACCATCATAATAGGTGTAAATGCGAATACCGATCCAACTGACAGGTCAAACTCCCCGGATATCATAAGCATAGTAATTCCAATAGCCACGATGCCAAGTTCCGGGATAATCTCCAAAACAACTCCAACGTTTTGACGGCTCAAGAAAAGCGGAGAAATCGCAAAAAATACCATAATGACAACGAAAAGCATGATAAAACTGCTGATTTCCCGAAGAAGAAATATTCTTTTTAGTTTGTTGAGAGTCTGGGACATATGATTCACCTCATAGTTGATAAGAAAAATGGAGGGGTATCATACCCCTCCATTTTTCTGTCTCTCACTATTGCCGTTTAACGAATACGCAGTCGAGAAAGTTCAATCACTGTATCGACATTTGATGCATCGACAAAAGCATTCCCTGTATTCACGTCCCAGGCGCTCAAACCATACTCGAGCATCAGGAAAAGCTGTACAACAGGGAGGTATCCTTGAAGGTAAGGTTGCTGGTCAACTGTGAGTTGAATATATCCATTTTGTATTCCAGCAAGAACTTCTGGAACAAGGTCAAACCCGCCAATTAAAAGTTCTCCCGGTTCATAATCAAGATTTTCAGCTGCTCTGGCTGCCGAAGCGTGGTTATATTCAACAGTCAGGATTCCTCTTGTTTCAGGATTGGCCTGCAGGTAAGCCTGAATCCTTGATTGGGCCACATCCATCTGGATTGTGGTATCGAGGATATCATAAGAATGACCTTTCCCCTCAAGATACGTGACAATACCTTTTGCTCTTTGTTCAGCCCAGACCTGTCCGGGACCACCGTTACTCACGAGAAAATGATAGGTTTCCCCTTCTGGAATTTCTTCCAGTAAAGTCTGTGCTAGATTATATCCAGCTACTACCAAATCCTGCCCAATGTAAGCCAAGCGGGCGTTTCCATCTGCTCCTTCTGGGTCATCGGTGTTCGAGCAAATAACCGGTATTCCCATGTCGACAGCTCTTTGGATCACATCATCAAACATATCAGGGTGAGGAATTGTCGTGATAATTCCATCGGGGTTTTGAGCGAGAGTCGCTTCAAAGCTGGCCAATTGAGCGGCAAAGTCTCCCTCTTCAGTGGGCCGGATCATAACGAAATCCACCCCAAGCAAAGCCGCAGCATCCTGGCCTCCACGGTGAACCGATGCCCAAAACACGTTTTCTTCTCCCCCGTGAGTCAAAAAGGTAATGTTATATTGAGCTAGTGCAGAACCTGAGAAAACAAAAATGAACAATGCTACAACCAATAAGGTAATTCCGGTTATGTTTTTCCGAGACATTTCAGAACCTCCCAAATTATGTTTTTTGCTACTCTTACAACATTAACTAATTTATTCCTCCCCTTCCATCCCTCCCTTCTAGATATCTTGTTCAAAACACGCTTACATGCATTATATAAAAAAATGTAGAAATGCGCCATTGGTTATGGTTACTTTTATCTGCCCGATATAATTACTCAAGGTATTGTGAATTATTTCTTTACTGCTTAGATATTTCCAAGCCTGACAGCGGCTCTTTCAGTTTTTCCCCTAAGTATTTGTAACACAAGACTTCCCTTCTCGAAAAGCCCTTAAATTATCGCTTACTACATGAGATGGGAAAACCTGATTGATCGCTTTTTCCCATTTTTCTTCACACGAAAAAGGAAGTATATTACTGAAAGCTCCCACAAGAACAGTGTTTGCCATTCGAGGAAAACCAAGCATTCTTGACCTCTCATGTGCGGGAACTGACTTTACCTGGAAACCCTCTCTTGTGAGAAGATCTTCAATATCTTCTGGATACATATATTTATCTGTTCCGGGAGGAAAAAGTCTCCAACTGTCGAGTAAAATCTGTGCACCTTTTTTCAATAAATAAGCGTAACAGAGCGCTTCCATTTCCTCCAGCGCTAACATGAAGTCTGCCTCTCCACTTTCTAAAAGCGGGGAAAAAATGGCTTTTCCATATCGTAGGTGTGTAATAACAGAGCCCCCTCGCTGTGCCATACCATGTACCTCGCTCTGGCGAACTTCCAACCCTTCCTCAAGAAAATAATACGCAAGCAACTCGCTCGCTTTAAGCACTCCCGTGCCTCCAACCCCAACTATTGCGATTGCTCCATCAGCTCTGTGCATCGGTTTCTTCCTTAATAGCATGAGGAACGCACAATGATGAACATATTCCACACGCTCTGCACCACTGTGGATCAATTTCCACCGACTCTCTTTGCACCTTCAAAGCCGGGCATCCCAGAGAAAGACATCGCCTGCACATCTTGCACAGTGCTGCGTCTACTGTGTATTTCAT
>SKXZ01000082.1 GCA_007128145.1 Candidatus Nitricultor lacus
AATGCCCAGAGAGATCCCGCTATCAAAAGGAAGAAAAGCCAGGGAAGCCAGTGACGGGGGGAACCTTTTCCCCCTCCCATTTCCTTCCACCTCATGCGTGGATGGATCAAGTTTACTGCGGCAGGAATGAGAAAAAACCATACGACTGAAGCCAAATGCTGATTGAAGATTCCTCCGGGTGGAGAAAAAGGCCGCAACCAATCTATGGTGAATGAATAATCGTATCCTACTACCGCGGCGGTTGCGGTAATGAGAACCATCCCTTCACGCGATAGAGCGAGCTTTCCATATCTGCGAAAAAGCAACCAAAGCTTTCTGAAGGCTTGTCTCATAACTTAAACCATTGTAACCTTTTTTCGAATATTTGTCCCAGGAAGAGGTGGGCATCATGTCCGGGAAATACTGTGAGGATACCGGAATAAAAAATATATTGTTGAGTTAGCATACTATAATTAAAATATATCCATGATAAGGAAAGGAGGTATATACCTTGCATAAGATGACGAAAGAATTCCTTGAAACGGCTTATGCGGGAGAATCACAAGCACACATGCGTTATCTCATTTACTCTGATATCGCCGAAAGGGAAGGAAAGCCCAACATCTCCCGCTTGTTCAGGGCTATCGCCTTCGCAGAACAGGTACATGCAACAAACCATTACCGGGAACTCGGAATGATCAAGGATACCCCGCAGAATCTTGATGTCGCCATTGAAGGTGAAACATTCGAAGTAGAAGAAATGTACCCCGTGTATAACAATACCGCTCGTTTCCAGGAAGAAAAGGGAGCAGAACTTTCCACCCATTATGCCTGGAGCGCGGAGAAAATCCACGCCAAGATGTACAGCAATGCCAAGCAGGCCGCACAGAACAACCAGGACATCAACATTGAAACTGTATACATTTGCCCAGTATGCGGATACACGGTCGAGGGAACTCCTCCCGATAATTGCCCGGTGTGCGGCGCCAAGAAAGAAATCTTCAAATCCTTTTAGATCATGGAGGCAAAAACATGTCTACATTTGAAAGCTTGTACCAGGAAGCGGATTGGAAACAGGAAAAGCACGTACCGGTCATCGAAGGACCGGATTCAATCACCAAGGGTGAGTTTACCCATTTTTCCGTAAGCGTGGGGAAGGAAATCCCCCACCCCAATACCACCGAGCACCACATCCGCTGGATCGCTGCTGCTTTCCTTCCCGAAGGAGGGAAATACCCTTACGAAGTCGCTCGCTTTGAATACACGGCACACGGTGAGTCCGTAGAAGGAGCCAACCAGGGCCCGGCCTATACCGCGCCTCATTCGTGTTTCTCGGTGAGGCTGGATCAACCCGGCACCTTGTTTGTGACTTCCTATTGCAACATTCATGGACTGTGGAAATCAGAAAAACCTGTAAGTGTGAGTTGAGAAAAATTTCGCATTAAGGGGGCAGAAGGTATTTTCTCTTGCCCCCTTTCGTATATGCCCGGGTGACAACCTGCTGTGTTATATAAAGTTCGTCCATAGGAGCAGGAAAAGAATAATCAAGGGTATCCACAGGAGCTGGTATTGAAAGGAAGGAAACAGAAGTTGAAAAATGCTGTTGGATACCTTTTGGCTTATCGTTATGACCAATCCCAGCATACGGTTGAGGGAAGGCACCGGCTTCAGCGGAAAAAATAATCCTTCCGTGAGGGCGAGTAAAGCTATACCCACGACCAGGAAGAGAATATTTTCAATCATGGTTGGCCACCACAGAATAACGATTCCAGGGTCCTCCAACTGTAGGAACATGTACATAAGTGGAGGATATATGCCGAATGCGAGGAGTAAAGCTGTACCGATAATCAACGGTACGTGCTCGGAGACCGACGGCGGGTAGGTACAGGTTATCTTTTCTCTCCTATTTTGTACCGATTTCATCACCATATCTTTCAATATACCCCACCACAGGAAGCGCATGGCGTACAATACCGTGATGAGTGTTGCTCCATACAGTAAAAATCCAGTGGCGTAGATATCTTCCGTGCCATGCTTGATAAGGTTTTTCGTATGAAAACCTGCGAGGAATACCATACCCATTAAAGAAGAAAATCCGGCAATTGTACTTACGGCGTTGACGGGATGGCGGTAAAAAGCCCTTTCAAAGCGGTAAATAATCCTCCCATTGCATTCTTTCTCCCATAAACCACTTCCAAGGAAAAGGGTCGTTTTCGCTATGCCGTGAACGACCATGTGGAGAACAGCCCCTATTTGGCCAAGCAATGTCCCACTTCCAATACCAAGGGCAATATAGCCCAGCTGGCTGAGGGTGCTGTAAGCTAAAAGTACCTGGTAATCCGTAGAGAAGAAAGCCATCGCTCCGCCGTAAAATATCATTGCTAAGCCGATAAAAAACAGTATATTATTTCCTTCGGGCAAGAGGCGGAGCATCATCACGAATCCTACATTGACAGACCAACCGGATAACAGGGCTGATACAGGAGCGTGTGCCCGGCTATGCACCGGGGGAAGCCAGAAATGAAGTCCCAAAAGCGCACTCTTCGTTCCCAGCCCGAGAATAAAGAGCATTTGTAGCCAGGGCTCCTCGAGTGGTACTATATTACTATACCCTTCACCCAAAGCCATAATTATTGCGAAATAGAGGATATTGCTTCCAACAAATTGAATGAGGAAATATTGTGCTGCAAGACGCCTTTCCGCTAAAAGAATCATAGCCGTCGTGATAATGGTGATGCCTTCCCAGGCGATGAGGAAATATATCCAATCGGTTGTATAAATGACCACACCAAAAGAAAGGGTGAAGAAAGCCAGCAGCAGGTAAAAAAGATTTCTCTGGACTTGGTAATAGCGTGAGGCATATGTTCCAATAAGGAGCATAAGCAGAATTCCGAAACCCATCAGGAAATGAGAAGCCTCAATAATGGGGATGGTATCACTCATGTATAATTCCCCCTAAAACGTGTTCAATATAGCGAATTGGCTCAGTGAGTTCAGCTATCATGACTTCAAAGGGCTCCTGAAAAACAAACGGGAGCAAGCCGCTGCTCATGACCAAAAGTATGAGGATATACACCACTGTTGTCACGAATCTTTCTTGATAAAAAAAACCCGGCGTGGGGGAGGAGGTGCTTTTTTGCTTCATAATGCTTTCTTTTCCCAACATTCCCTGGCGCACAAAAGGAAGATAATATATTAACCCCAGGATATTTCCAGAATAAATCAGTGCTATGGCAGGATAGACGTCTTTTTCAAGAAATGCTTGCATAGTGAACCATTTACTGAAAAAACCATTGAGAGGAGGAATGCCGATCATGGACAAGGCGAATATAATGAACCCAATGAAAATTGGTAACTTCCTGTATGCCGCGCCAGTAAATCGCTTTTCCTTTGGTCCTTCACGAAAGCGAAGAAAATAACCGGCACTCAGGAAAAGTCCTGTTTTCATCAGGGCATGGAAGACAGCATGCAACAAGCCCGCAAATAACCCCAGTGGTGTATTCAGGGAGAGGACGGCTACGATCATGCCCATATGTCCCATGCTGGAAAAAGCGAGCATGCGTTTCACTTCCCTTTCCCGCAAGGCTAACACATGGCCCAGGATAGTGGAGAGGAGCGCGATCCCGAGCAGGAACCGATCCCATCCGGCCTCTCTGAGCACAGAGAAACCCGTACCAACCCAAAAGAGACGGAGAAGTATATATATATTGACTTTTGCCAACGTTCCGGACAACAAGGCGGATATTGAGGCAGGTGCAGAGCCGTAGACCTTGGCCATCCAGAAGTGAAAGGGAAAGACTCCAAGCTTGATGAGAAGTCCGGTCAAAAGAAACACAACCGATGTGCGTTGCAGCGTGAGGGGAATCCTGTGGAAGTTGTCCGCGATTTCGGCGATATTGAGGGTACCCAGAGAACGGTAAATTATGATTATCCCGAGGAAAATAAACACTCCGGCCAGGATTCCATATACCATGTATTTTATCGTTGCTTCCAGGGAGGAGCGGTCCCGCTCGAAAGCGATAAGAGCATAGCTGGTTATCGCAGAAAGCTCGATAAAAACGTACAGATTGAAAATGTCACCTGTCATTACAATACCCTGGCATCCGGCCTGGAAAAGAAAAAGCAGTACATAGTATTTTCCTTCATGGTGGCCGATAAATCCTATGGAATAGACGATGATCAAAAAAGAAAAGAGTGTCACAAGGCTTGAAAATAAAAGGCCCAGGCTGTCGAACGCCAGGTTGATGCCAAGGGGAGGAAGCCACCCCGACAGGTGATAGGAATGGAAAAACGTTCCTGCCAGAAGTTCCGGCCAGGCAGACCATAGTGCTGCAAACCCTAAAAACAGGGAGAATGAAGCCGAAATAATGACCATGAGCCTGCGTGTTTCAACGTGAAACAGGTCTACCAGGGGTATGAGAAATGCTGTTCCCAGGGGGAGAAGTATTAAGAGAAGTGGCGAAAAAATCATGTTTTTCTCTCTCTTGTTTTACAGGACGGCAAGGGTTTGCGAGGCATCAGGTTCACTCCCTGAGTCCTTTCAAAGAATCGATTTCGATGGTACGGGCCATTCTGTTGAGTTCTACAATTATTGTTAAAAGAAGCGCTGTGGTGCTCGCACTGATAACTATGGCGGTAAGAGTGAGTGCTTGGGGGATAGGATCGACCATGGGAAGTTCGGGGAAAGCGAGATCAACTATAGGGACCCCCCCAGCCTCCCTCACCATGGTAATGGTCCAGAAAAATACTGCTCCTTCTACCAGGTTGAGACCGATCACCATCTTGATCAGGTCACGTTGAGCGAGTATGCTGTATAAGCCGATCATGAACAGTGCTACAAAACAGAGTGAATATATCATGAAGTATTATTGCCTTTTCAATGTTTTCTGAATCATGCTGTAAAAGATGATAGCCAGACCCGCTCCCACCTTTAAGCCCACGCCGAGGTTGATAGGTACGATGCTGCCGGCGCTCGGAAGTGTTCCCGGAACACCTCTCCAGGCTGAAGGATTGCCCAAAAAGGAACCGGTAAGGGCGATTCCGATAATTCCCACTCCCAGGAAAAGGAGAGCTCCCGTCGTTTCAATAAGTGTTTTTCGCTGTGGAGGGTAACGGGATAAATCGAAACTGCTTCCATAAATGATACAAAAAATGATGGTAATCACGGCAAGAAGCACACCCCCCTGGAAACCTCCTCCGGGAGACAGATGCCCGTGCAGGATAATATACACAGACAAAAGAAAAACAAAAGGCGTGAGAATTCCAAAGGTCCGCTTCACAATAAGAGAGAGGCCTGCTGAAGATACCGGTAAAGTTTTCCGGGAGAGCAAGAGCACGATACCGCTCACGGTGGCGAATATCACCGTGCTCTCTCCCAGTGAATCGAATGCTCGAAAATCATAAAGAATAGCTGATACGGTATTCAGGGCACCTGTCTCGGTAACGACTGCCTCGCGGTAAAACCTTGAGGCGGTGTGTGACAGCAAGAAAGAGTCCGGAATGGATCCCAGGTTCACAAACAGCGCCCCACCGGTAAAGGCTAAAATTATCGCTGTAAGGAAAACTTTCACTCTTTCTCACCTCTTTTGTGTGTTTGGCGGTAGGTCCGGATTTTACTGATGACCGCTATATAGACTGCAGTCATCAATCCGGAACCGATAACCACTTCCGCCAGGGCAACATCAGGAGCCTGGTGAATGATGTAAATAATGGCAAGAACAGTGGAAAACACGGAGAGTGTTATTACTGAACTGAGAAGATCCCGAAAGGCGACCACCAGAATCGCTATGACGAGTAACAGGGGTAAAAGAAAAGCTTCAAGAAGAGTCATGGCGGTTATCCTCCTCAAATTTCTGCCGGGATGAAAGGTCGCGGGAAACGGGAATGGCAATGCGGTGACGGTACGCCACCCGGGCAATGGCATGGGTGGCCATGGGGTTTGATATCAGGAGGAACACGCCAATAAGGAGAATTTTTAAGCTGAGAAATAATTCCCAAACGTAAACCGCGGTACCCACTGTGATCAACAGAGCACTCATGGTGAGGGCTACTGCTCCTGCATGGATGCGCGTATACAAGTCCGGGAAACGTAAAATTCCGATTGTCGTTGAGAGAGCGAAAAAACATCCCAACAGGATGAGGGCATACGATATAAAAAGATGCATCTCAATCATTTGAATAATTCTCCATGTTCATAATACTTGGCAAAAACCAGCATGTCGACAAATTGGAGGACGGTAAATACCAGCACCACATCAACCATGAGGCGTGCGTTGTAGAAGACACCGGTCAACAGCATCACCATGGCGAGAAAAATACCCATAGTATCTGCGGCGATGAGGCGGTCGGGAATTGTAGGCCCCCGCAAAAGCCTCCAGGAAGAGAAAAAGACCAGTATAACGAGGAATACGGCAGCAGCAAGAATCACCGGAAAATTCTCTCCACCCGGTACTCGAAAACACCAATAATGTGCTTGCTCGCTTGTTCGGGATCCCCACTTGTGACATCAATCCAGTGAATGGTGTAAGTACCGTCCTCGCTATTGTAATCAAGGGTAAGGGTTCCCGGTGTGAGTGTTATGAGATTGGCAAGCATGGTAACGACCGTAGCAGTGCGCAACCGGGTAGGAACCCGCACCACTCCCGGAGAAAATGTCGGACGCAACTGAAAAGCATAGCGTGATACCAGCAAGGCGGCTAAAAATGCCTGGACAAGGAATACTGCGAAAAGATTTAATAACCACCAGGCTCTGGAAAATAATTTCCGTGCTGGAACGGAAGAGGGGAAAGGATCTTTGAAGAGCATATTACTGAAAAACAGGCTGGTGAAGAATGCAACGATGAAGCCCACAAGCAAGTTAATGGGAAGAAATGTACCGGTAAGAATCAGCCAAACAATAAATACAGCCAATAATGTTAAAAACTGTTTTCTCATGCTACGCCCTCTTTGTAGGTAATTAACAGGGGAAGTGTATCATCATAGAATGGTTTTTTCAATTTCCATGGCTCTTGAGCACCTCTGGATTCACCGGATGTGGAACAGGTTTCCCCTGCAGTGCGTTAACCAGGTTGAGGGCGGCCATTTCAGCCATTTTCACGCGGGTGGCACGGGATGCAGAACCAATATGGGGAAGAAGCACGGCATTGGGCATCTGTAATAATGATGGGTCTACCACCG